>FUHL01000004.1 GCA_900155695.1 Serratia symbiotica | reverse complement strand
TTAACTCGTGCACGTCGAGTAAAATTAAAGGATCCAACTTGCAAATGCTGTCCATCACTGATAATAACCTTATCATGCAGGATAGGATAACAATCATTTGTCCGCAGTGGAATCCCTGAATTAACAAGTAGAGTCATCGCCACCTTGCTAGCTTTGCTACGGTTACCCTTCTCGTCCACTAAAACTTTGACGTCTACCCCACGACGATGTGCCGCTATCAAGGAGTGTACTACATCCGGTGATGTAAAGCTGTAACCCATAAGGCGAATACTCGTTTTAGCATTATCTAATAAATGGATTACTCGTTCTTGAGCTGTTCCTTCTGGTGAAAATCCGACATCAAAGGATGGATTGGCCCCTATAGCGCCTACAGGCAAGATAAGGAGCGCCATGAACGTCCCGATGCATAGATATTTGATTATCACACTGTTTCCTTAATAGGACTTTACCTGTAATTACTAGTCGTAATTATATCCTTGGTAGGATACGAATGTCAGATCCTGTTAATACTATAAATACTGTATACTAAAAGAAAATATCAAGACACTTAGTATCTATACATAAAAATGTCTAACGTCGATACTGGAGCTGAGCAATATAATACAATGTTTATTACCTTTCGACTTACTTTTTCTTTAGTCTCATATCGAGGCGCTCAGCCTACTTTTATAAGCAGAATACCCATGGAATTAAGATAAGTTCAAACTTATAAAACAGAGTAAAAGTCTCTTCCATGCAACATAAAACATATTATGCGCTGCCTTTACCGCAGCCAAGTTAGCTAGATGAGCTTATATGATAACACTGTCGGTATACAGCTAGCTCGCTTACCATTGGTACTGATGTATGTCTTCATCTGTATGTAGATCCAAAACCTAGCTATGAACCTAACTAGATGCTATACGAGAATAGTCATATTAAATGCCTTGCAGATCCCGTCTGCATCGTATAATTTTTTACATGTGTTAACAAGATCGTCTATATATTTGCGTAAACAGATCTGTGAGAACGATATTAACGATATTCATGATTTAACCCCCCTATCGAAGATAGATCACAGATCTCATCTGATTGTTCTTCTTTTTACTAGTTAACTCTGGATGAGCTTATTGTTTTCATAAAAACAGATGCGATAAATCAAGCCTAATTTATTGAAAAATTTTTAGATGGATCTTTTCAGGTTATTTATGTAACAAAACTGGCCAGCCTAGCGTTCACATATAATATGGACTTAAAAGTTATAAAAATGTTTATTTTAATCATAAATGTTTTATTATATTATTTTTATATCTATAATTTTATGTTGTTTCTTTGAAGATCAATACCGATGATTTATAATATTTTAATCGCTTTAAGATCTTTAATACTGCAAATTTGGTAATAAAAATACGTTAGTTGCTTTTATATGGTAAGCAAAGAGTCAACAGAATATTTCACTATAATTCTTTCCTTTTCTTTATGTCCACTCGCTATTTTTAAAAATGATTTACAACACGTACTTAACGTTGTCATTATACTTGTGATAATCTTGGTACTAGTTAAAAATAGGGATAGCCGATACCATAATATCATTAGACATGTCTTATTTCACTCTAGATGTTTGAAATTTAGCATTAGAATGTAATGTAAAAGCATCTTAATAAAACAAAAATCTGTCTTATAACATTGTTCCTTTTGAGTTTAATATAGTAAACAGATCACGCATTAACAATAACATTCACTTTAAATAAATAAAAATTTTATAATATAAACTGAATAATAGTTTTAAATGGCTATTTCTAATCGTTGTAATTATTTTCTCTTTATAAAAGTACTAATATAATTTAATAATTTTAAATTATATAATAAAAAGTAGATATAAATATTTAAAGAAAAAATCAATTTGCTCATTAGAAATAAAATATATTTTTGGCTTTCTTATTCAGGAGTCATTTATGGATACTCCCGTTGTTGTAGTTTTTAGTGGTGGCCAAGACTCCACTACTTGCCTTCTACAAGCAATTAATAAATATCAAATTGTTCATTGCATTACTTTTAATTATGGCCAACGACATCGAAAAGAAATTGATATAGCTAGAGATATTGCAATAAAGCTAGGGGTAAAAACACATAAATTTATTGACATTTCCATAATTAATGAAATCTCCTCTTCCAGTCTTACAAAAGATCATCTGTTGTTTCATGAACTCACAGGTAAAAGTAATAATTTACCTCTTACTTTTGTCCCAGGAAGAAATATTATTTTCTTAACAATGGCCGCGATCTATGCCTATCAGGTTCATGCAGAAAAAATAATAACAGGAGTATGTGAAACAGATTTTTCTGGTTATCCAGATTGCCGCAATGATTTTATCATTGCACTTAATAAGGCAATATCATTAGGAATTGATAAAAAATTATTTTTTGAAACGCCTCTAATGTGGTTGACTAAAGCTGAAACTTGGGCCTTAGCCGATCAACTGGGCATGTTGTATTTTGTTAAAAAAGAAACTATCACTTGCTATAACGGGATAAAAAGTGATGGATGTGGTCAATGTGATGCTTGCCATCTTCGGGACAAAGGACTTCAAGAATATCTCAATAATAAAATATCTATAGAAAAAAGTCTGAAAGATAAATATGCCATTAAAAAATATTAATTAGTATATATAATTTATATATCTTATAACATAAAGCATTGATATTATTTTATTTTACTCTATAATTCATTAAAATTTAAATAGAAAATAACATACTATCTAAAATGGAGATAAAAAATGTATGTATAATATATAAATAGTTAGTATTTGTAATACTCATTATTAACCTATATCATATACCAACAAAAAATTAATATTAAGGTTGAAAGAATTAAATATTGATGATATTTGTATAATTACATCTTTTTCTCGAGCTATGAAAATAAACACTCTAAGTATTAATAAAAGGCACAGAAGATAATAACAAATAAGGTCATTGTTATTCTATATTCATTCTTCTGCGCTATAAGCGGCTTAAACAATTATTTTTGCAGATGCAATTGTAATGAAGATTTTTATCTAGCATTAGATATACACAAATATAAAGAAAATTTTTGCTATTAATAATCTCATTATTAAGATGTGTAACTAAATAAACTCAATCTATGGTCCTTGTTAAACTGGTTATCTTAACATTTTATCCAATGCTGATTAGAAAGTCGTTTGTTGTTATGACGTAATTAACTATACATTTCATGAAAATCTTGCCTAAAAATTTTAAATTCAATCAGCGATTGATACATGATACTAATTGGTAATGTTTAGTGATATATGGTTAAGAAACAGTTATTATTACTTCGGGTTAATTTATATGCTAATAAACTCAAAAGGAACAATGTTATAAGACAGATTTTTGTTTTATTAAGATGCTTTTACATTACATTCTAATGCTAAATTTCAAACATCTAGAGTGAAATAAGACATGTCTAATGATATTATGGTATCGGCTATCCCTATTTTTAACTAGTACCAAGATTATCACAAGTATAATGACAACGTTAAGTACGTGTTGTAAATCATTTTTAAAAATAGCGAGTGGACATAAAGAAAAGGAAAGAATTATAGTGAAATATTCTGTTGACTCTTTGCTTACCATATAAAAGCAACTAACGTATTTTTATTACCAAATTTGCAGTATTAAAGATCTTAAAGCGATTAAAATATTATAAATCATCGGTATTGATCTTCAAAGAAACAACATAAAATTATAGATATATTGTTAATTCAGGGATTCCACTGCGGACAAATGATTGTTATCCTATCCTGCATGATAAGGTTATTATCAGTGATGGACAGCATTTGCAAGTTGGATCCTTTAATTTTACTCGACGTGCACGAGTTAA
>FUHL01000002.1 GCA_900155695.1 Serratia symbiotica | reverse complement strand
ATGAAGAATATGCGCTAGCACGTACGGAATATAAATCTAGTCACGGTTATACCGGTTTTACTTGCTTAACAGCACCTGATATTACACTGGAAGACGACCTTATGAGACGCGATTTGACCATTAATGCGGTATTAGCTATCGTTTCCAATAGTTATCCCCCTCCATTAGGTAGTTTCCCAGACATTACTCACCCGTTCGCCGCTCGTCACCAAGAGAGAAAACCCTCTTGTGCTACCGCTCGACTTGCATGTGTTAGGCCTGCCGCTAGCGTTCAATCTGAGCCATGATCAAACTCTTAAATTTAAAGCTTGATCTGCTTCAAAAATATGAAGCAATGCTTAAAGATTTACTGTATGAATGGTATTCAGTTAGTTGATCTTCAAGACTTGATATTATAGCCCCTCTAAAGGGATATGACATTGTCTCGTGGGGTACCCACACAGATTATCTGATAAATTGTTAAAGAGCTAGTAGCAAAATTTACTACTATTAAAACCTTCTAATTGCACATGATACGTATTTTTTCTAAATAGTCAAGCTATTATTGAAATTTTTATTTCATGACTTAGTGACGTTTCTTTAAAACACGAACATGAGTATAAAAGTATTCTAAATACATGAGGAAAAATTACCAGCATTAATATTAGCTTATCGTAATTCCTTATGACTTATTCAATTCATCTATATAAATCCGTTTTTTAATAGCATCTGGTAAATCTGCAAAGCTATTTAATACCCAATGAGCTAATTCTTTACCTTTTTCTGTTAGTGATTGTCCGCTACGAACTAAAACTGTCGTGCCTATACCAACTGCTCTACCTGCTTGAATATCTTCCAGCTTATCACCCACTATATAAGAAGAAGAAATGTCAATATTGAGCTCATGTAGCGCATGTAATAACATTCCTGGCTGTGGTTTGCGACAGTAGCATACTTGACAGTATTTTTTTATTATTGCCTCTGGATGATGTGGACAATAATAGATCCTATCAAACTCAACACCATAATGCGCTAAAAACCAATTCATCCATTTAGTTAAGAAAATAAATTGTTTTTCACTAAACTTTCCACGTGCAATACCAGACTGATTAGTGATTAAAACTTGTTTGAAACCCATTCTTTTTAGTGTATGACAGGCATTAATGACACCATCAATAAATTGAAAGCGATTAATTTCGTAAACGTAACCATGATCAACATTAATCGTACCATCACGATCGATAAAAATAGCTGGAACGCATTCCATCATTACTGTATTCCGAGGATATAAAATGTATCAATAGAATCCTAGTTATATAACAAGAAGCATGTAATTAATTATTACTTCAGGACTATTTATTAATTTAAAGACCGTTTATATTAAGATATCTAAACTAACAGAACCCAACATCTATATATTAAAAAATATATCGCTGATAATTTGCTGGTTATTAAATTACAAATTAGCAGCTAAATAAATTATATTTAATATATTACTATTTAATATGATATTAATAATATTAATTATATTATAGATATTTTAAAATATCCCTTAATTTAAAGTATTGATCTTTTCAAGGCCGTAACAGTGTCTATCGGTACGCTTTCATTATCCCTGAATTTTCTGTTTTCTTCTCTAGATTCAATATGAAAGTTAACGTACCACTAGACAACATCGATATTATAGCTGCTTATAGACAAAATTCCCCACACAATATGCTCTCAAGTTAGTTGCATCTATTCTTTTCTGTCTTGTTTATTATGCTGTTATTATACTGTTAGTATAAAAGTTATATTCATCTAAGATAAATTTCTTCGCTCTTGGTGAAGCTGGCAAGCAACGATCCTTGCAGTTATCATTAGACTGTAAAACGTAATCTATAGCATAGATAGTAAGAAACGTCTGTGATTATTATATGCCAACTAGCCTAATACCAGTATTACATAGCATTGGTGCTATACCGATGCATATTATTAATCATTAATACTGACTTAAATCTATACATATCTAAGTCAATATCACTACTATTAGTGACATGGTTCCAGTACATTTAAAACTCTAGATTTTAATACCATCCTATAAGATTAGTAGAGATCACCAATTCAAGATATTTCAACAACTATTGTATGAAATAATGTCGATTTTATTCTATTTTTAGCATTCGACTAACACTGATATCAATGATTCATATCATATAATGAACAAATTATCAAAGCAACATGTAGGAGTGATATGTGAAGGTTTACTTAGTAGGCGGCGCAGTTCGTGATAGTTTACTTAATATATCTGTATTTGACCACGATTGGGTTATAGTGGGAGCCACACCAGAAGAACTGCTTGCAATGGGTTATCAACAGGTCGGTAAAAACTTTCCAGTTTTCCTCCATCCAGATACCCATGAAGAATATGCGCTAGCACGTACGGAATATAAATCTAGTCACGGTTATACCGGTTTTACTTGCTTAACAGCACCTGATATTACACTGGAAGACGACCTTATGAGACGCGATTTGACCATTAATGCTATTGCTCGTTCTTTAGATGGTGTACTGATCGACCCTTATCAAGGTATTGCAGATTTGCAGGCGCGTAAATTGCGGCATGTTTCCAATTCTTTTAGTGAAGATCCACTACGTGTATTGCGTGTAGCGCGCTTTGCAGCGCGCTTTGCTCATATAGGATTTAGCATTGCTGATGAAACACTTGAATTAATGCGCTATATGGCACATAGCAGTGAAATAATGTCGCTCACAGCTGAACGTATATGGAAAGAAACTGAGAAAGCACTACAAAGCCGAAATCCACATGTATATTTTCAAGTATTGCGTAAATGCGATGCACTAGTTGTCTTATTCCCCGAAATTGATGCTTTGTTTAAGGCATCAGCACTTGCTAAACAACATGCAAAAATTAATAACAACGTTCGCGCTATGATAAGACTGGCTATTGCTGCTCAACTCAGTCCAGAAGTTGAGGTACGTTTCTCTGCGCTATGTCACGATCTTACTCAGTACTTACAACCTCAAGAGTGTTGGTTAGATAATCACAGCGCTCGGCGAGCTAGTGACCATGTAGTAGCAGCATTTTGTAAGAGATTACGCATACCTAATCAAGTGTGCAATGTAGCCAAGCTAGTTTCCAAATATCATCATTTAATTTGTCGAGCGGAAAAACTAAAGCCACAAATATTGCTCAATTTATTTGATGCTATTGATGTATGGAGAAAACCACATAGACTTGAGCAGATGATTCTAACTAGCGAAGCAGATGTACGTAGTGCTACGTGTGGAAATAACAAGATATATCTACAAGGAGAATATCTTCGTCAAGCCTATCATATAGCAAATACAGTATCCATTCAGGACGTCATCTCTAGAGGCTTGCATGGCTGGGCGATACGTGACGAACTTAGACGCTGTCGCCAACAAGCTCTAACCAACTGGAAATTAACTCAAAAGATCATTTAGTCAATGGTCATAACACACTATAATGAATTTTTAATAATGTAGTTTAATAATAAAGGTTCTATAAAAGCGAAAAGACCATTTAAATTAATAACTAGAAAATAGATATATGCCCTATGGTATACGCATGAAGACGATTAAAGACCGATACATAATTGATGATAAGATTAATATCTATCAGTGCATACAGTATATTTCTTTTAAGATATTTTATTTTTTAATTTTTATGCTTTTTATTACTTACTTTCCTCACTTAATATGTATAGGTCATGACGTTTTATCTGTTTTAAATTCAGTTCTAGTAATAGCGACTTAATAATAAAAAATCGCAAATATCACCAAAATATAGAAATGAATAACATTATCATACAAAATAAAATTTTAGAGCATCACTCAAAACGTGATCCCCGTTCAATAATTACACCAACCTGACTAGCATGTACAACAGCACCGGGCTTGCTAACCTTAATACGCATCCAGGGAGCATGAAAGCGTTCAAGCAATATCTCCGATAATCCTTCTGCCACTTGCTCGACTAAAGTGAAAAAGTTAGGTTCGACATACTGAATAATAGCATCGCAGATATCAGCATAACTTAAATAATCATTGATATTCTCACTAGAAGTGATTTTACGGTTATCAAAGCCCATTTCAATATCAAAAATCAGCTTTTGATGAATATTTTTTTCCCAATCATAAACTCCAATTGTTGTGATTACAGTTAGTTCTTCAATAAAAATGATATCCATCACTTTGTTCTCTAATATTTTTCTTTTTAGGTAACATTTCTAGTAATATATATACATATTATAAATAGATATTTCGTATGCATTAATAGGTATTCAAAATAATTTTGTCATAAATATTATTTTACGCGATATTATTATTTTTGTATTTCTATGCGGATTATTTTTTGAATGCTAATTCACGAGATCCTGATGTATTCACTCCACATGAATGTAATTTATGAATACATTACCCACGTAACTTTTACATATTATACATTTTATTACCTAAAGGATATTGAAGCAATGGTATACTTCATATGTATGTAAGAAATGCAGATAGTCAAGTCTTACATGTAAATTATAGTTTTCTATTTTCTACTTTTAGACGCATGTTAAGCACTATATATTTGGGCTAAATTGATTAAAACATCTTACTTATCAGTAATCATAAAGCGGGCATAGCAATAATCTTTAATGCTATATTTGCATATCTGTAAAAATTTTATTATCTGCATAAGATGGCATAATAATTTACATAACTACTATTAAGGTAGTAGAGTGTAATCACATAGTAGTATGTATAATCCCTTACAGAGTAACCTCAAAATACACTTTCGTACCTAGTAGGTTAATTTATAGTGTACCTTACATAGTATTGACACTGTCTATCCATTCTAAATGTTCTATACACTAGAATGAGAAAAAGTTTAATATATAATGTGGCTCGCAATCAGCGAGGGCATTATTTTATACTTTCTTTTAAAATATTTAAAGCAAGGCAGTTAATAATAAAATTTTTAGATGTAAATACAGGAAAAACATGACCCAATACTGTACTTTATATAGTGGGCAATTCTGTCAATGACCATCTTGGCCGTACTTTAACACTTAGTCCCCAATCAGCACTGTTTTTCAATCTTACCATGCCAGCACAAGCAATCATTGCACCGTTATCTGTACAAAATTTAGGGCAAGCATAAAATACATTTTCTCCACGTTTACGCATCATAGTGGTAAGTTTATCACGTAATCTACAATTAGCGCTAACACCGCCCGCTATAACTAAATTTTTGAATCCAGTTTGCTCTAATGCACGTTTACATTTAATTACTAATGTATCAACTACAGCTTCTTCAAAAGCAAGGGCAATATCTGCACATGTTTGATTGTCGCTGCTATTTGATCGAATCGTATTAGCAGCAAACGTTTTGAGACCAGAGAAACTAAAATCTAATCCAGGACGATCTGTCATTGGCCGTGGGAAAGTAAATCGATTGACTACCCCCTGTTGTGCTATTTTTGACAGCAGAGCCCCTCCTGGATAATTTAATCCAAGCAGTTTAGCAGTTTTATCAAATGCTTCACCAGCGGCGTCATCCATGGACTCCCCTAATAATTTGTATTGACCTATGCCAGTCACACTAATTAATTGAGTATGCCCTCCTGAAACTAATAAAGCAACACATGGGAAAGTAGGTAGGTTACCTTCTAACATCATTACTGCTAATAGGTGGCCTTCCATATGATGAACTGGCACTGATGGAACATTCCAAGCAAAAGCTAAAGCACGTCCTACAATAGCTCCAACCAGTAGTGCACCTACTAGACCTGGCCCCGCAGTATAAGCAACAGCATTAATATCAGCAGAAGCGAGATTAGCTTCCTTTAGCGTAGCCTGTATTAATGGTATTATTTTACGCACATGATCACGGGAAGCCAATTCGGGAACCACTCCACCGTACTCAGCATGCAGTTTAAACTGGCTAGCTAATTGATTAGCTAATAACCCATCTTTTTTGTCATACACTGCAACACCAGTTTCATCACAAGATGTTTCAATTCCAAGTACTCTCATGAGATTTATCCATGATTCATATACAATCTTAAAGCCTCATATAATAAAGATCACTTGATTATAATCGGTGTGATTTATTCAATATAGACGCATATTGATTCTTACTATAATATTAGATAAAATATAGCTTATTTATAATTATAATCTATAATTAAAATTTTATATAAAACAATGAAATATAAAGTGTATCCTTTAGCATGATTCATATTTTAGTGCAGTAGTATTTTATTAAATTTTAATGATACTATTTTGATAGTATCTATCCAAGTAAAAATTTTATACATTAAAATGGCTGGCGTTTGGTCAGCAGAATACCAAATTTTATCGAGGTGATAGGCCATGCCTGTAATTAAAGTACGCGACAACGAACCATTTGATGTGGCACTTCGTAGATTTAAACGTTCTTGCGAAAAAGCAGGAGTTTTAGCTGAAGTGCGTCGGCGTGAATTCTATGAGAAACCAACTACTGAACGTAAGCGTGCTAAAGCTTCTGCTGTGAAACGTCATACAAAGAAACTCACTCGAGATAACGTACGCCAAACTCGCCTTTATTAATTACTGAACAATATAGTGGCACACTATATTAATGTGAGTGATTAATTGTAATTGTTTTTGTAAACTTAATAATTCCATACTAAAGACCGCGTATTCAGCAAAGAATGCGCGGATTATTGTTTATAAATTAATCAAGCGGGTCTTATGGTTGGACAAATTCCGAGCTTATTTATAAATGATTTGTTAGCTCGCACTGACATTATTGCTTTAATAGACACGCGCATGAAATTAAAAAGACAAGGTAAAAATTACCATGCCTGCTGTCCATTTCACCATGAAAAGACACCATCGTTTACCGTCAATGCCGATAAGCAATTTTATTACTGTTTTGGGTGTGGTGCACACGGTAACGCTGTTAATTTTTTGATGCATTACGATAATCTTGAGTTTGTTGAAACAATAGAAGAACTAGCAATTCTACACGGACTAGAAGTGCCATATGATAGAGGTAATAGATTTACTAAAAGTAAATGTCATAAAAGACAAATTTTATATCAACTGATGGAACAACTTAGCCTATTTTATCAGCACTCTCTCTATCAATCTACTGGAATATTAGCACTTAACTACCTGCAACAACGTGGATTGAATGATAATATTATTCGTCATTTTGCTATCGGCTTTTCCCCGGCCGGATGGGATGTCGCATTAAAACGTTTTGGTCTTAATAATGATTCTCTTAACAGTTTAAACGATGCAGGCATGTTAGCAACTAACTATAGTGGACGATACTATGATCGTTTCCGTAATCGTGTCATGTTCCCTGTCCATGACAGGCGTGGTAGAGTTATTGCTTTTGGCGGGCGTGTCATTGGCGAGGGGAGGCCTAAATACTTAAACTCACCAGAAACAGAAATATTTCATAAAAGCCAGCAATTATATGGATTATATGAAGCAAAGCAAAAACATATGAGCCTTCATCGGCTCCTTCTAGTCGAAGGTTATATGGATGTGGTTGCATTAGCGCAATACGGTATCGATTATGCTGTAGCTACCCTTGGTACCGCCACATCTCCGGAACATATTCAATTACTATTTCGTACCACTGACAACGTTATTTGTTGCTACGATGGTGATCAAGCAGGGCGTACAGCAGCATGGCGCATGTTAAAAAATGTGCTGCCTTATTTATACGATGGGAAGCAGTTACGGTTCATGTTTTTACCTGATGGAGAAGACCCAGACACATTAATACGAAAAGAAGGTAAAATAGCTATCGAACAACGAATCGAAGTGGCGCAGCCACTGTCTTCTTTTTTGTTCGAAACTTTAATGCCACAAGTAGATCTGAGTAGCCCTGATGGACGCACAAAACTGAGTGCATTGGCAATTCCTATGATACAATTAATACCTAGTGAAACATTGCGTCTGTCTTTAAGACAACAATTAGGGCTAAAATTAGGAATACCTGACGAATTTCAATTAGAAAAGTTACTCAGTAGACAGATTAAAAATATAAAGTCTTATCAGGTGCCAAAACTAAAAAACACAACCATGCGTATACTTATAGGATTATTGGTACAAAACCCATTTTTAGCTACACTTATTCCATCACTCGAAGGATTGAAGCAGAGTAAAAAAGCAGGATTACCCCTATTTATTGAATTAGTACAAACCTGTTTAGCCTATCCTGAATTAACTACTGGACAATTATTAGAGTTCTATCGCGAGAACAAATTTCGTCAACAGCTTGAAACATTAGCGATATGGAACCATATGATAGATGAAGATATGGTAAAACAAACTTTTGTGGATACCTTATCTAACTTATATGACTCAGTATTAGAACATCGTCTAGAAGCACTGATTGCACAAGCGAGAACTCATGGCTTAAGCCAAGCAGAACGTGAAGAAGTATGCTCGCTTAACCAAATTTTAGCGAAAAAATAAAGACCAATAGATAAAGTAATGATAAATATGATGATCAAACCTTGAAATATGCCACCATGGTTAGGTTAAGAAATAAAAAATATCCTAAATGCTAGTATTAACTTTTGCACTACCTACACCAACCTAAATACTACGAAGTGTGGAATCATGTTATGGAGCAAAACTCGCAGTCACAGCTAAAACTGCTTATTACCCGTGGTAAAGAGCAAGGCTATCTAACCTATTCTGAAGTTAATGATCATTTGCCAGAAGATATAGTCGATTCTGACCAAATCGAAGATATCATTCAGATGATCAATGATATGGGCATTCACGTGACGGAAGAAGCACCAGATGCTGATGATCTCATGTTAGCCGAGCACACTACCGATACAGATGAAGATGCAGTAGAAGCCGCCGCTCAAGTACTATCTAGTGTAGAATCTGAAATTGGCCGAACTACTGATCCCGTTCGCATGTATATGCGAGAAATGGGCACTGTAGAGTTACTCACACGCGAGGGAGAAATCGACATAGCCAAACGTATTGAAGATGGTATTAATCAAGTGCAATGTTCTGTCTCTGAATATCCCGAAGCTATTAGCTATCTTTTGGAGCAGTATGATCACGTAGAGGCAGGTACAGCTCGCCTTTCGGATTTAATTACAGGCTTTGTCAATCTCGGCCCAGAAGAAGATATTACCCATGCCGCTACACATATTGGTTCTGAACTATCAACAGCAGAACAGGATGATGAAGAAGATGACGCTGAAGATGATAATGGTATTGATCCAGAACTAGCCCGTCAAAAATTTACTGATTTGCGCGATCAGTACGAAATCACTCTTCTAGTTATCAGAAAAAATAGCCGAAGCCATGCTCGTGCAGTAGAAGAAATCATAAAATTATCAGAAGTATTCAAGCAATTCCGCTTAGTTCCAAAACAATTTGACTTCTTAGTCAATAGCATGCGAAACATGATGCATCGTGTCCGTATGCAAGAAAGGACAATTATGAAGTTATGCCTTGAAAAGTGTAACATGCCCAAGAAAAACTTCATCTACTTATTTTCTGGCAATGAAACCTGTGATGCCTGGTTCGAAAAAGCCCTGGAAATGACTAATCCATGGTCAGAAAAGCTTAAGGACGTAGCGGAAGATGTACATCGTAGTTTGAACAAACTACGTCAAATAGAACTAGAAACTGGCTTGACTATTGATCAAGTAAAAGATATCAACCGCCGCATGTCAATCGGCGAAGCAAAAGCTAGACGCGCGAAAAAAGAGATGGTTGAAGCTAATTTGCGTCTTGTTATTTCAATTGCGAAGAAATATACTAACCGTGGCTTACAATTTCTAGATCTCATTCAGGAAGGCAATATTGGTCTAATGAAAGCAGTAGATAAATTTGAATATCGTCGAGGTTACAAATTTTCAACGTACGCCACTTGGTGGATACGTCAAGCCATAACTCGTTCCATTGCTGATCAAGCACGAACAATCCGCATTCCAGTACATATGATTGAGACTATTAATAAACTTAACCGTATTTCACGTCAGATGCTACAAGAAATAGGTCGTGAACCGATGCCAGAAGAACTTGCGGAACGCATGTTAATGCCAGAAGATAAAATTCGTAAAGTTCTAAAGATCGCTAAAGAGCCAATTTCCATGGAAACACCTATAGGCGATGATGATGATTCTCACTTAGGAGATTTTATAGAGGATACTACACTAGAATTGCCAGTAGATTCTGCGACATCGGAAAGCCTTCGTTCTGCTACTAACGAAGTATTAGCTAGTTTAACTACACGTGAGGCTAAAGTACTGCGCATGCGGTTTGGTATTGATATGAACACGGACCATACATTAGAAGAAGTGGGAAAACAGTTTGATGTTACCCGTGAACGCATTCGGCAAATTGAAGCAAAGGCGCTTCGTAAGCTACGTCATCCTAGTCGTTCTGAAGTTCTACGTAGCTTTCTTGACGACTAATAATCATGAACTGATACAGCAAGTTCAATAAAAGATTTTCTCCACTAGCTATATAGTTATTTGAGAATATATTTGAATAAAGTCTTGTGTAAAACTTCTATATTAAGTGGTATATGTCTATACAGATATTTTCCTAAATATTATCTAGATGGTATTTTAAAAATGAAAAAATTCATGTTCAATATCTCTTATGTATGAAATCTTTCACTAATTTAATAAAAAACTTGATGTTTACTAAAATCATTTTTAGTTGTTATGAGATAACCGTTAGTAGCATATAGTTTAATAATTAAGTAAAAATCATATACATTGATATGAATGGTAGACTGAACTTAAAAATTAGCATATAGTATTTTACTAGGCCCTTTAGCTCAGTGGTTAGAGCAGGCGACTCATAATCGCTTGGTCACTGGTTCAAATCCAGTAGGGGCCACTATATAAAATCAGATCTGAAAATCATTTACTTACATTATCTATTTTAGCATACAAATTAGCTATTTATTGCGACTAAAATAATATCAAAGTTAACATTTATTTTTTCTTATAAATCTTAAGAATAAATTTGTTATATGTGCTTCTCTAAACATCCCATAGATATTTTATATCCAGATATAATATTACATTATCTCATTCTTTAATATCATTTAGCATTAAAAATCTGTTGTATTAACACATAATCCTTTCTAATAAATTGTAGATATAGATACATTATTTAGTAATTTCAATATATAATATTAAAGTTTAATACATATAATATGATAGTTTAATACTTAACGTCAGTATATATAAATACTAATAGTAATGATAGACTATATACTTCATATCACTGATACAGCAACTGTATTTAAACATTAAATATTCTTGATGGCCGTATTGACCCTTTAAAATATTTAATTAATTTATGGCTATTATTCAATTATTGCATCTAAATAATCACTCAAAATATTTCATATATCGATATTATAGTAATTTACTTACCAAAAAATGAAAGAATCACGTTATGAACAAGAAATAAGACTAACTATATTAGTCGTTTATATCTATTTCTTTCATTAGAATATCTTCATAAAAATAATAAATGATATATTCATGATAAATTGATAATGTTAGGATACCTAATGAAACGATTGATACTCAATGATATTGTAATTTTTCAATATATAAGTTTTACTTATCTTCACGCATGAAGATATAGAACAAAACTTTTTAAGAGCATCAAGCATTTAATACAGAATCACTCATGATGAAATCTTTTATATACCCATTTTACTAATTTCTCTCTTGATCTGTGACTCAAGTTATTAAATATTGTTTCCTATAGACTAAATATATTTTAAAAGCATAATACTACATTTGATTGATTAGTAATCAGAATCATAGTAAACTTTCTATCATATTTTCTAATTTTTCTTGATCTATGGCAAATTTACGGATGCCTTCACTCAATTTTTCAACTGCCATTGGATTCTGATTATGCTGCCAGTAAAATTGCGATTCTGTCAGCGGAGTTGGACGTGCCTTGACGTTACCAGTATAAAATAATTTAAGTTTAAGAGTATGTTCGCTTTCTGTTAATACTTTTAGTAGGGCAGGCGAAATAGTCAAACAGTCACAGCCCGTTAACTCTATAATCTCACTAATATTACGAAAACTTGCACCCATCACTACCGTATTATAACTGTGCTGCTTATAGTACTGGTATATTTCGGTAACGGAAATGACACCAGGATCTTCGTGTGGCGCAAAATTTTTCTTTTCATCATTGTCTTGATACCAATCTAAAATACGGCCTACAAATGGTGAAATTAAATAAACACCTGCTTCAGCACATGCACGCGCCTGTGCAAATGAAAACAACAGTGTTAAATTACAATTTATGTTTTCTTTCTCTAATTGCTCTGCTGCACGAATACCTTGGTATGTAGAGGCTAGCTTTATTAAAATACGATCATTATTAACACCTAATTCGTTGTATAACTTTATTAGGTATTTTGCTTTTTCGATACTAGCTTTAGTGTCATAAGACAAACGCGCATCTACTTCAGTAGATATTCGGCCTGGAATTAACTGTAGAATTACATAACCAATATTCACAGCTAATTTATCAGTAGCATAGGAAATCTGCTGATTACGATCGTTACTTTTATTACGTGCCCAGGTTATCGCATCATCAGTCAGTGTACTATATTCAGGCATGTTAGCGACATTGAGAATTAGAGATGGATTAGTGGTAACATCGTGTGGTTTATATAGCTTTATTGCCGCAATATCTCCAGTATCTGCAACTACTGTAGTAAACTGGCGTAAAGCAGTTAATGTATCAGTCATATTGGCATATATCTCATTATTTATACGTATATTTAGCATTATTTCACTAATGCTATTTTTTAATCATAATATGTCTTCAACCAATATCCAGGATAGAAAGAAACAATATGGCAGAATAGTATTAATCTTCTTATAGCTACTTTTATATGTATGTTGTTATCTTGAAAAAACTGCAATCTACACACTAACTGTATTAGGCAGTATACTTATTAAAATATTAAAATTAATATCCTGCTCTTCGTACTTGTTTCATATAGAGTTAGATGTTCTTTTTAAGAAAAATATATTTTCTTATAAAACACTGAATGATAAATATCACTGATAATAAAACATCATATAAAATTTTATGTCTTAAATAACTATACTACTTTGACAGGCTACTGTGAAAGCATAAATATGCTGATTGATCAAAATTTTCGAGTGAGGCAGTGAGACTAAACACTGTCCGATAAAAATAACTCTAGCAATATAAATTACTGCTAATAATTATCAGTAGCTTTTTTTGTTGTATTAATGGTAATATACTTTTATATAATTTAAGATAACACTTTCATAAAGTGATTTGCAATTTAAAAATAGCACCATCGATTTATCCTTATCTATTCTATATTATGTACTAAATTTTATGATCGCATCATGCCATGCTTGGCATAGACATAGAAAAAATATTAGCAATCTTAATGGATATTTTTATGATTCAGTACGTTACTAAAATATAAATAAACCACTGCAATAAATATGATACACATTTAACTGTTACTTGACTTTAATATTAACATTGTTATGAAGATATATGAAAAAATTAAAAATTAACCTAATAATTTATGTTAATAAAATAATCAGAAATATAAGTTCATCAGATTGTTAAAAACAATACGTTATTAAAATTAAAAACAACATAAGGGCTTCTTATATAGCATAGAAAAACTACGAAAACATAAATAAAAGAATGTATATAGTGCATGAAATATATTTTTCAGTTGTTATAGAAAGAAATTTCAGCTCATTATACAATAGATAATTCTATCCTTAAATATTGATTATGAAATTTCTTTAAATTATTTTTATTTATGCTATTTATTTTAATTTATAAAAAAAGAACAAAAAATTCTATGTTGCTATATAAATATAAAAGAGATAATTCATATCTTTCTTTACATGCTTATATAAATATTATTTAGTACTTTTAAATTACATGTACTTTTATTAATAATTTTTAGCATTGTTTTACAATGATATAAAAAATGTAGGTCATAATTCCAATATTAAATATCAATAGCGTTTGTATTTACTTTTCATTCATATTAGCAGGTAAAATAATTTTATTTAATTCTTAACTTTATTATTAATTAATAATTACGCATTATATTCATAATGCTTTTGTTAATTTTATTTTTTTTCACACAATATGGATTTGGTTATCCTGAAAGGAAGTGGCGTCCTATCAATACTTATTTAAAATTATATAATATTGATATAAATAACAAAACTGGTACTGCATATATACGTTGATTGGACTGTAAAATTATGCCCTATATACTTTAGTCACGATCTGCATTGAAGTCCTTCACTATCATGTAGATATAGAAATAAAATATTTATCTAGCAACATCATGCTAACTTTAAATAAATATTTTAAATAGCTATATATTTTGCTTTTTTGAGTATGATTAAAAGAGAACATAAAACAAAAATAAAACTTCTACAGAAATATATATAGCAAAGGCTGTATGATATCTAAAATAGATTTGATACTACCTGGAATTAAAGTGAGTTTAATGTATATAGTAAATTGCTATCAGTACTTTTGAAGTTTATTATCTTTTCCTTAATACTAGATTTACTGTATCGAAATTATAGAAATGTTGACAAGTTATTTATACATAATTAATTAAATATCTTGTCATCTCTGAAATATCTAACAGTTCTTTTAGAGAAATAAATGTAACGACTGTATAAAATATATTTCGTTACATCTCTTAAGAATATTTATAGGAACACCTTATATTTAAATATTTAAGTTGAATATTTATTAATGCAAGCATCCTCACTATTACTAAATATCCTCTTTTAATATTATATTTTATAGTAGTATCATGTAGCATTTTACATTAGACTAATATATAAGATTACATAACTAAATTAACGCAGATAAGTTTTCACAGCAAGTAAGTGTTAAAACTTTTTTATTTATTCTTATTTAGCAATCTTTGTTAAATATTAGTTATATTATATACTTAATATATTGTTTCTTATATTTTCTATTTGTGAAACAAGATTTATTTTTTACGATGCTATCTAATCTGTAACTAAAACTTTAGGGCATATTCTAAAATGACATCGTGATTATGAGCAATTACGTAACAGTTAAATTAAAAAATAAATGACTATTACAACATTAATATTAAAGGAAATAATGAGGATATAGAAAAATAGATAATCTAGGTGACAATAAAAAGAATTTTTCTCTTAGCCCCTTGATGCTGACTTATATGGCCCCATCTTATTTTTAACCGTAGCTGCTGACCGCAGATCAACTAATATATAGGACACTTAAACAGTAAAATACTGACTACTTGATAGATCAGCGACTTAATCAATTATTAATTATTAGCGGAGACGTTTAGATGGGAAGAATCATTGGTATCGATTTAGGTACAACCAATTCTTGTGTAGCAATTATGGACGGTGCGAAGGCACGTGTACTAGAAAACGCCGAGGGAGATCGCACGACTCCTTCTATTATCGCCTATACCCAAGATGGTGAGATCTTGGTTGGTCAACCAGCTAAACGTCAAGCTGTTACTAACCCAAAAAATACGCTTTTTGCTATTAAGCGACTCATGGGCCGTCGCTTCTATGATGAAGAAGCACAGCGAGATAAAGGCATTATGCCATATAAAATCATTGAGGCGGAGAATGGTGATGCTTTACTAGAAGTAAAAAATCAAAAAATGGCACCTCCACAAATTTCAGCTGAAGTGCTAAAAAAAATGAAAAAAACAGCTGAAGATTACTTGGGAGAATCAGTAACTGAGGCAGTCATTACTGTGCCTGCTTATTTTAATGACGCACAACGACAGGCAACTAAAGATGCTGGACGTATCGCTGGACTGGAAGTAAAGCGTATTATCAATGAACCAACTGCTGCAGCCTTGGCATATGGTTTAGATAAAGCAGTAGGTAATCGCACCATTGCAGTTTATGATTTAGGTGGTGGTACTTTCGATATTTCTATCATTGAAATCGACGATGTTGATGGTGAAAAAACTTTTGAAGTTCTAGCAACTAACGGCGATACCCATTTAGGTGGCGAGGATTTTGATAGCCGTCTTATAAATTATCTCGTCGAAGAATTTAAGAAAGAGCAAGGCATAGATTTGCGTAATGACCCATTAGCCATGCAGCGACTGAAAGAAGCTGCAGAAAAATCCAAGATCGAACTTTCTTCCGCTCAGCAAACTGACGTCAATTTGCCATACATTACCGCGGATGCCACAGGTCCTAAACACATGAATATTAAAGTGACCCGTGCAAAACTGGAATCATTGGTAGAAGATTTGCTGGCTCATTCAATGGAACCATTAAAAGTAGCACTGAAAGATGCAGGATTATCTGTCTCCGATATTCAAGATGTAATTCTTGTAGGTGGGCAGACACGTATGCCTATGGTACAGAAGAAAGTTGCTCAGTTCTTTAATAAGGAACCACGTAAAGACGTTAATCCAGATGAAGCAGTTGCAGTTGGTGCTGCAGTACAAGCAGGGGTATTGTCAGGTGAGGTCAAAGACGTATTATTACTAGATGTTACTCCATTATCATTAGGTATTGAAACTATGGGTCATGTGATGACTCCATTAATTACCAAAAACACTACTATCCCAGCTAAACATAGCCAAGTATTTTCAACTGCTGAAGACAATCAGTCTGCAGTAACTATTCATGTATTACAGGGTGAACGTAAACGCGTTAACGATAATAAGTCTTTGGGTCAATTTAACTTAGATGGTATTCAGCCTGCACCACGAGGTATGGCACAGATTGAAGTAACTTTCGATATTGATGCCGATGGCATACTTCATGTATCTGCCAAAGATAAGAATACCGGACGTGAGCAGAAAATCACTATCAAGGCTTCTTCCGGTCTCAATGAAGATGAAATTCAGAAAATGGTACGTGATGCTGAGCTAAATGCTGAATCTGATAGAAAATTCGAAGAATTAGTACAGATTCGTAACCAGGTGGATCACTTAATACACAGCACACGTAAGCAGTTAGCGGAAGTAGAAAGCAAACTATCAGCAGAAGATAAAAGCACTATTGAAAGTGCACTTAAAGAATTAGAAATAGCATTAAAAGGCGATGATAAAACTGAAATTGAAAATAAAACACAAAAATTAGTGCAAATTTCAGGTCAGTTATTAAAAATAGATCAACCTCAAACAGGCAATAATGATACTGCTGTTAATTCAGTAAAGAAAGATAACGATGTAGTAGACGCTGAATTTGAAGAGGTAAAAGAAAAAAAATAACCGCCCATCATTGGGCACTAAATGGCAAAGAAGCTATTATTGAAAACCAGTACGGGCGCAGAGATATATCAACGCCCGTGCATGCATATTCATGGTAATAAAAAGAATGGCTAAAAAAAATTATTACGATATTCTTGGCATCAGTAAGACAGCAGATGAACGTGAGATAAAAAAAGCATATAAACGCCTAGCAATGAAATACCATCCTGACCGTAATCAAGATGAAGGTGCAGAGACTTTATTTAAGCAAAGCAAGGAAGCTTATGAGGTATTAATTGATAGTCGTAAGCGAGCAGCTTACGATCAATACGGACATGCAGCCTTTGAGCAAGATCGCAATGGCACTAATACAAACTTTAATGATATCTTTGGTGAAGTATTTGGTGATATTTTTGGCGGTAATCGTCGTCAACGAAATACATGTGGTTCTGATCTTCGCTATAACATGGAGCTATCTCTCGAAGAAACAGTACGTGGCGTGACGAAAGAAATTCGCATTCCAGTATTAGTACAATGCAATAAGTGTTACGGTAGTGGTACAAAACCTGGAAGTTCACCCATTACCTGCCATACTTGTCATGGTCAGGGGCAAGTACAGATACGACAAGGTTTCTTCAGCGTGCAACAGACCTGTCCGCATTGCCATGGCAGTGGTAAGATTATCAAAGATCCTTGTAATAAATGCCAGAGTCATGGTCGAGTTGAAAACTTTAAGACACTATCAGTAAAAATACCAGCAGGTATGGATGATGGTGATCGAATTCGTTTAGTAGGTGAAGGCGAGGCAGGCGATAATGGCTCCTTATCAGGAGATTTATACGTCCAGGTTCAAGTTAAGCCTCATTCAATATTCGAGCGTGAAGGTAATAATCTGCATTGTGAAGTACCAATAAACTTTGCTATTGCAGCATTAGGCGGTGAAATTGAAGTACCAACGCTAGATGGTAGGGTAAATTTAAAGATACCTGCAGAAACTCAAACAGCCAGGCTATTCCGCATACGTGGTAAGGGCATTAAATCAGTACGTGGCGGTGCACAAGGTGACCTTTTGTGTCGCGTGGTAGTAGAAACCCCAGTTAATCTTAATGACAAACAGAAAAAAATACTGAAGGAACTAGAAGATAGTTTCATACACCCTTCTAATAAGCAAAATTCTCCCCGTGCAAAGAGCTGTTTCGATGGCGTAAAAAACTTCTTTTAACTAGCTTATGAGCCTATATAGTGTTTTAATCATGAGTGTTTTCCTCACACCCCCCTCAGTCTTATTTCTGGGGGTTTTGATTTTTTATTTATATATATTTATTTAATATTCACGACTACTTTACTAAAGTCATTAAAACTCTCATTATGGCAAGAGCACAAGATATATCTATAAGCCAACTGTAGGAATATATCTTGAGTTGTCTTATGTTCTATTAAAAATAAATTGCATATTTGAAAAATATATTAAGCTAATCAAATAGAAATATTATTAATTATCACCTATAAAAATATTATTGATCAATTTAAAATATTTCTATTACTGCTGAGAGAAATACAAGCAAATTCTGCATATACATCAAAAAGCTTAGGATTACTTGTATTAATATTTATTTCATATAGAACGTGAATGCTATACTAAATACTCTGAGATCCATTAGCAAGATTCTATGTTAATTATCACTTCACGTCATTAATATACACGAAAGTTAATTATCAGATCTAAATACACAGAAAAATTAATCAATCACTATATTTTTTAGGTAAAAATTATATCATCGCGTTTATACGTGCAATTAAATTTGACTTATGACGTGCCGCTTTATTTCTATGAAATAGCCCTTTGGCAGCATGCCGATCAACTAAAGGCTGTACTATATTGTATGCAGTTTGTGCTGCTTCTTTATCGCCTTTTGCTATAGCCAAATCTACTTTCTTAATAAAAGTACGCACCATTGAACGACGACTCGCGTTGTGCTTACGGCGTTTTTCAGACTGTATAGCGCGTTTCTTAGCGGATTTAATATTAGCCAAAAG
This sequence comes from Serratia symbiotica, assembly GCA_900155695.1. GTDB lineage: Bacteria > Pseudomonadota > Gammaproteobacteria > Enterobacterales > Enterobacteriaceae > Serratia_E > Serratia_E symbiotica_A. The sequence continues at coordinate 164,968 of FUHL01000002.1, read as the reverse complement.
AGTAAACTCCAAAATATATTCTATTGCGTAAAATTTAAATGAAGACAATTTAAAGAATTTAGAATACTATTCTTACCATTCTTATGTCAATGTATTTATAACCAAAGAAGATTTTCTGGCATAATAGAATACCTGCTATGTTGAAATAAAGTATTTTAAAAGTATATATTATAGTAACATAACATGACTATAATATATACTTTTATTCAGGGTGATTTATAAGCCATTAACAATTATTAATTTTAAATTAAGGATCATTCGTAGTCTATAGAAATATTTTCCTATGCTATAGCTATTATAGAAATCGAGCAATCTTTGGTTAACCTTACTAATAGTAAAAGGTATAATTCACCTATTCCCATTGTTTTGAGCTACCTATGCAGCTAATTCGCGGCATTCACAATATTCATATCAATCACTATGGTTGTGTACTCACTATTGGTAATTTTGATGGCGTACATAGAGGTCACCAGGTAGTTTTGAAAAAACTTAAACAAGAAGGAGAGCGGCTTGGATTACCAGTTATAGTAATGATCTTTGAACCTCAACCACTAGAAATGTTTATAGCAGATTCTGCACCAGTTCGCCTTACTCGCTTACGTGATAAGGTAAAATATATATCGCAAGCAGGGATTGACTACTTATTGTGTGTCAAGTTTAATTTAAACTTCGCTACTAATAGTGCACAGATGTTTATTAATCAACTGCTAATTAAAAAACTAGGGGTGCAATCATTAATAGTAGGAGATGATTTTCATTTTGGAATCGGTCGAAAAGGAGATGCAATGCTATTGCATCAAGCAGGGAAACAATACGGTTTTAAAGTAATCAATACATCAAGTTTCTGCGCTGATGGTCAGCGTATTAGCAGTACTGCCATTCGCGATGCCTTAAATGGCGATTCCTTATCACTAGCAGAAAATTTTCTAGGTCATCCATATAGTATTTCTGGACGAGTAGTGCAAGGTAATAAACTTGGTCGCACTATTGGTTTTCCTACTGCTAATCTTCATATAAAACGTCAAAGGGTGCCTGTAAAAGGGGTCTATATAGTAGAAGTGCATGGTCTAAAACCTAATGCTATTCCTGGTATAGCTAATATTGGCACGCGACCAACTTTTTCTGGTATATACCAACAGCTAGAAGTACATTTACTCGATATAACAATGGATATGTATAAGCGTCATCTTGACGTAATCCTCCGCATGAAATTACGCAATGAAGAACGTTTTGCTTCTATCGATGCATTAAAACAGCAAATTACTAATGACGTAGCCATGGCAAGAAAATTTTTTAGATTAGAAATCCAGCATTAATAAAAAGCATAATATCAGATTACAACATTCTCTCTGAGATCTCAGTATCTTTCTCCATTAGATTTCGATATTCTTAAGTAGCAACTCTAATAAGATGAGCGTGAAAGCTTCATTAAACAGTTGTATTAAATAATAAATATATTACTTTTACTATCATATTTAAAATAGCAAAATATGGAAATTAAAATCTCATGAGTCACTATAAAACTACCTTAAACTTACCAGAAACAAGATTCCCAATGCGAGCTAACTTAGCTAAACGTGAACCTAGTATTCTACAACGTTGGTATGAACAGGATCTATATGGGATAATACGTGCTGCTAAAAAAGGAAAAGAAATATTTATTTTACATGATGGTGCACCATATGCAAATGGAAGTATCCACCTTGGACACTCAGTAAATAAAATTCACAAAGATATTATTATCAAGTCAAAAGGTTTATTTGGTTTTGATGCACCTTATGTCCCAGGATGGGATTGCCATGGTTTACCCATTGAATTGCAGGTAGAGAAGTTATATGGCAAGCCGGATGAAAAAATTAGCGCGACAGAGTTTCGTCAAAAATGTCGCGCATATGCTACTGAACAGATTAACAAGCAGAAGCAAGATTTTATCAGACTTGGAGTAATTGGTGACTGGATACATCCATATACAACTATGGATTTTAAAACTGAAGCCAATATTATCCGTGTCATGGGCAAGATTATAAGTAATGGTCACTTAATAAAAGGTGTGAAACCAGTACATTGGTGTACTGATTGCCGTTCTTCTTTAGCAGAAGCCGAAGTGGAATATTACGAAAAAACTTCTCCATCAATCGACGTAGCATTCCATGCAGTGGATGCTACTGCAGTCGCACTTAAGTTTGGAATAAACAATTTTATCGGTTCTATTGCCCTAGTTATCTGGACTACTACGCCATGGACATTACCTGCTAACCGTGCAATTTCGTTACACCCTAATTTTGACTATCAACTATTAAAAATTGATAATCAATATCTAATATTAGTAAAAGAATTAGTAGACCAAGTCATGAAACGTGCTGGTATTACTACATGGTCAGTAGTGGGTAGTTGCCAAGGCCTCAATTTAGAATCACTACGCTTTCAGCATCCATTTATGCAATTTAATATACCAGTAATTCTTGGTGAGCATATATCGCTAGACACAGGCACTGGTGCAGTCCATACTGCTGGTGGACATGGACAAGAAGATTTCTTAATTAGCCAAAAATATGCACTTGAGATTTCAAATCTAGTTGGAGCAAATGGATGTTACCTTCATGGAACCCACCCGCTACTAGACGGTAAATTTGTCTTCAAGGCTAATACTATTATTATCGATCTACTACGTGATAAAAGTGCATTATTATATGAAACAACAATAGTGCATAGCTACCCATACTGCTGGCGTCATAAAATACCAATTATCTTCCGTGCCACGCCACAATGGTTTATTAGCATGGATCAAAAAGGACTCAAGCGCACGTCACTTGAAGCAATTAAAAGCGTACGCTGGATACCAGCTTGGGGCTATACGCGCATCAAAAACATGCTAGATAACCGACCCGACTGGTGTATCTCACGTCAACGTACGTGGGGTGTGCCCATGGTATTGTTAGTGCATAGAAAAACTGAAACGTTACATCCTCGTAGCATAGAACTGATCGAAGTAATAGCTAAACACGTAGAACGGAAGGGTATTCAAGCCTGGTGGGATTTAGACATAGCTGATCTTCTAGGTGCAGATGCTGTTAATTACCACAAAATAACAGATACTCTTGACGTCTGGTTTGATTCCGGGTCAACTCATGCATCAGTAGTAGATGTACGTCCTGAGTTTCATGGCCATAGCCCTGATCTGTATCTAGAAGGGGTAGATCAACATCGCGGTTGGTTTATGTCATCGCTAATAATTTCCAGCGCTATGCAATGCAAAGCTCCTTATAAGGAAGTATTGACTCATGGATTTACCGTTGACGATCAAGGCCGAAAGATGTCAAAGTCCATTGGTAATACTATTCAACCAAAAGAGGTGATAAATAAACTAGGCAGCGACATCTTGCGTTTATGGGTAGCATCTACTAATTATAACGGTGAAATAGCAATTTCCGATGAAATACTCAAACGTACGGTTGATTCTTACCGCCGCATCCGTAATACTGCGCGTTTTCTATTAGCTAACTTAAACGGATTTAATCCTAGTACCGATTGTGTTCCACCAGAAGAAATGGTGGCATTAGATCGCTGGGTCGTGGGTCGCACGCTGGCAGCCCAGCTAGATATCAAAAAAGCTTATGCTAATTACGATTCTCAAGAAGTAGTGCAACGTCTGATGCAATTTAGCTCAATTGAAATGGGCTCTTTCTATTTCGAAATTATCAAAGATCGACAGTATACTACTAAAAGTAATAGCATCGCCCGCCGTAGCTGTCAGACCGCATTATTCCATATTGCAGAGGCACTAGTACGATGGATTGCACCTATTATATCATTTACTGCTGATGAAATATGGGGGTTTCTTCCAGGAGAAAGAGTTCAATATGTATTTACTGAAGAGTGGTATAGCGGACTCTTTCCATTATCTAAAGAAGAAAAAATAAACGATTCATGTTGGGCTGAGCTACTGCAAATACGTACTGAAGTGCATAAGATACTAGAGCAATCGCGTATTAATAAGCGTCTTGGTAGTCCTCTAGAGACAACCGTAACTCTTTATGCAGATCAACAACTTGCCAAAAGACTAAATATACTAAAAGATGAATTGCACTTCGTGCTTGTGACATCGGCAGCGCATGTAGCACCTTTAAGCGATGCCCCTATACATGCTCAGACTACTAAATTTGTAAAAGGACTTAAAATAACTATCAACATGGCTGAAGGTAAAAGATGCCCACGTTGCTGGCATTATACTACTGATATTGGTTCTAGAGTAGAATATACAGATATATGTGGTCGCTGTGTACTAAATGTAGCTGGCGAAGGTGAAAAACGTCACTATGCTTAGTATAGCCCATTTGATGAACAAATGTATGTATTCAAATGCTTTACGCTGGCTCTTAGTAGTAATATTAGTAATCTTATTAGATTTGGTTAGTAAGCAGTGGGTAACTCATCAATTACTAGTAGGCCAGATTAAAGAGTTTATACCATGGTTTAATTTATTCTATGCTCGTAATTACGGGGCCGCTTTTAATTTCCTAGCTGATCAAGGTGGTTGGCAGAGATGGTTTTTAGTTGGCATCGCTATTGTTAGCGTAGCAATACTAATACTGATAATGCACTGTACTAGCAATCAAAATAAATCTAATAATATATCCTATGCTTTTATCATAGGCGGTGCACTAGGTAACATGCTCGATCGACTATGTAATGGTTTTGTAGTCGATTTTATCGATTTCTATATTAGCAATTGGCATTATCCAACCTTTAATTTCGCTGATATCTTTATCTTCATAGGAACCACAATGATAGTATTGGAAAATCGCCTATCGCCAGTAAAGAAAGGTAAAAAAAATAAAAATGAGAAAGTCATTAGCTAATTTTATGGTTAATAGTAAAGTATTAATTTTATTTAAAAGATGAAATTCTATGAAATGAGAAGATAGCAAAATGGCAGTTTTTAAATTCTGTTAAAGAAAAACTCGCACTATTTATGTTTCGATGTCGTAGAATCGCCTTTTATCATCGATAAAAAAGACATAACCCATATTACATATAAATAAAACATTCGATTGACTGTCTGACTGCAAATAGCTTTAAGTATATAGTATACAACTATAATAAAACCTACTTATAACCTTGTGACTTTATAGAACATTACTCTGCTAGAAGCGGCCATCATAATAATCCGTAATGATATCAATGATATTACTATACGAAGCATGATATATGAAGTAGTAGAAGATCAATTAGTATTGATCTAAACTATCTACTCACAATGAACATAGAGATATTCAATATTACAACACTGTAAATACTACAACTAGCAACAGGGACAATACATGCAAATATTTCTGGCTAATCCACGTGGATTCTGTGCCGGTGTTCATCGTGCCATAAGCATAGTTGAACATGCTTTAGAGTTGTATGGTGTTCCGATATACGTACGCCATGAAGTAGTGCATAACCGCTATGTAGTCGATAGATTACGAAATCGAGGTGTAATATTTATTGAAGATATATCTGAAGTCCCGGAAGGATCTATTCTTATTTTTTCGGCGCACGGCGTATCACAAGCAGTACGCAAGGCAACTAAGGCGCGAAAATTAACAATGCTTTTTGATGCTACGTGTCCGCTAGTAAAAAAAGTACACATGGAAGTAGCACAAGCTAGCCGAAATGGTATAGAGGTTATTTTGATTGGTCACGCGACTCATCCAGAAGTAGAAGGTACTATGGGGCAGTATAATAATCTACAAGGTGGCATATACCTAATAGAAAATACTCAAGATGTGTTAAAATTACAGGTGAAAGATCAAAACAATCTATGTTTCATGACTCAAACGACACTATCAGTAAACGATACATCAGACGTCATTATCGCTCTACGTCATCGTTTCCCTAATATTGTTGGTCCACACAAAAATGATATTTGTTATGCAACAATTAATCGCCAGAAAGCTATGCATAATCTAGCAGATGATGCAGATCTAGTGTTAGTGGTAGGATCTAAGAATTCTTCGAACTCAAATCGTCTAACAGAGTTGGCTCAACGTATTGGCAAACCAGCCCATCTCATTGATTCTGCAGAAGATATAAAAGACGAATGGCTTATTGACGTACATAAAATTGGCGTGACTGCTGGCGCTTCTGCGCCTGAAGTGCTAGTCCAGGAAGTTATAAAAAGATTACAAAAACTAGGCGGTACAGAGGAGGTGAATGAAATCATTGGCCATGAAGAAAAAATCATCTTTGAAATACCTAAAGAGTTGCGTATAGATGCGAATTAGTTTGATGCAATCTGTAAATATTAATTACATTTCTACATTGAATATTAAAATAAAAAAAATTATCTATTCTATTTTAGAACGTGACTATTTGTCTTTTGTTCTTTATTCAATGTGATTAAATTCATAGTATTAATGGATACTGATATTAGTATCATATTTTATATTAATGAAATTTTTGAAATCAAAATAAGCAGACAAATTTAAATTTGTTTATATTTTATGGTTATATAATATCAACAAATCTTTGCTTTCTACGCTCTTACTATAATTACCATAAAAATGTATCAAGCAATATTGATATTTAATGTTAAACGAAGAGCCAGAGCTGGTCAAATATATTAATCTTCTTAAGATATATTTAATTTATAACATTGCGATATATTATGATATAATAACTATATGATTATAGCATAGCATTAAATATTATTATTTTAACATAGACTGCATTCTGATCCATAAATTTAATTATTTATTATACCATTTTTATGGTTGTTATATTGCCTGTGTAAATTATATTTTATGCTAGTAATAACAGAAAAATAAATCGAATTAAATATATTAATAATTGCTATATCATAATAAAAAAATAATTGCTATATCATGATAAAAAATCACAAAGTTATATTTAAATATATGTTTTATATTCCTCAAGAGAAGAGATGGTATATGTAATGAATGGTATTTTTGTTAAAGCGTTATATATTTATCATCATTAGATAATATTTATAGATACAAGTTTAGTTCTTTTAATATTACTATAAAGTAAATTCTAAATAAATAATATCTTAAATATATTTTATGTTATTAATGTTAAACGATATTAATAGATAACTAGTTCATAATGGTTATTACGTTAGATGACTATAAAAGTTTTTAAAAAATATATTTTCTTGCTCAATAAGCCAAGAAGCATGGAAGATTCATGTAATATAAATTACATGTATACCTATATTTATATTATTCCACATCAAATATCGTCTATGAATTCTTCATATAAAAAAGGCACTTACCAAATGAGATAAAAGTACCTTTTAAACATATTGAATTACTTCAGATCAGTTCATTCCATATTTTTTTAGTTTTTTGCGTAGTGTACCACGATTAATTCCCATCATAAGAGCAGCACGAGTTTGATTTCCACGAGTATATTGCATTACCATATCTAAGAGTGGTTGTTCAATCTCAGCTAATAGCAGTTTATAAAGACCATGCACATCTTGACTATCTTGACTATTCAATCGAGCTAAATAATTCTTAAGTGCTTGTTTGACTGAATCGCGTAGAGGTTTTTGAGTAACTTGGTCTTGTGAATTAACTATTGAAACAGTTAGTATGCTAGAATTTGCAGGTTGTTCAAACATAGTTCTATCAGCTCTTTTTATGCTAAAATTTTCGAAGTATACTTCCAAGACATCAAGCTGAACGCTTGCATCTTCTATGACCTTGGATGTACGACGAAACTAGTCGTTATTGGCATGTTACTGAAGAGATCAGGACACTTTCTTACGGATTATAAAAAATCAATTGATTTAACCGTAAAGTCCATGTATTTCGCAAATATGCTTGATTAAAAAGCGATTAACTTAACAAAGTTGCATGGTAAGTCATTCTATAATGTACAGATAACAACAGAATTTACAGTAAGATCCATATTAACCTCTGAAATATTCGGTTTATCATCGTAGTGTTAACTACTGTACAGTTTATAGAAACGCTCTATATTTTATGCAGATTTGTAATGTCTCTATTTATAACAATGAGTATTGTAGGACGTTTTTTAACTACCTGTAAGCTATTTCCTTGTCACTGTTGAGCAAGATATTCTAAACTAAACTATAAATAATCTAGATCTTGTTGTATTACAGTCTTTATCTAGCAGGAGCATCTCTTTAGAGCCATAACATACTTGCGCATAGAAAATATAAATTTTAAAGTGTTATAATTATCTCTGCAGCACTTATTACTATATTTAATATCTTTATATCCAGATCAATCAACTTAAGTGATACAAGTCCATAAAAACTGCTTTATATTGTTAAACTCAATTGTACCTATTTTAATATCAATAATCTGTGCAGTATCGCTTAGCTTAATGCATATCATCTCATCGATATGATCGATATCGCTTTCAACAATTCTTATGTACTATATTTTTGCTTTACCATAATACACTTCATATGTAAATATAAGTTACAATTTACTAATTTACCACTTTTCTAAGTTAAATAATGATATATTGAAAAAAAGTCGTACTAACATTACCTGATAACATGAAGGCCATAAACAAATAACAGATATTACGGGATAGGGGGAGATTACATTACCGGATTAAATCTATTAATATCTCATATTGCACATGTATAAAAAGCTAATACTGTCCTTGGTCTTAAAAACTATATATACTACTGATTTTTGCCTTTAGATGAAAGGTTAATTTTAATTCATTAATGACAATATACTGGAATATACATTCCAGTACACTATATTAATAATATTTAACTATTCATTATTTAGTCAATCTATTTATTTACTATCAGCAATACTATTTTTATAGTAATCGATACTATCAGTATTTTTTATTTTAGTATCTTTTTGGTATAACATGTTATTGCATAAACAGCATAATAACATTATGCATACAAAAAGTCATTTGTAGTTTTTTTTGAATAGCAAATACAAAAAATCTATTAAAAGTCATATAAAAGCTTTATTTATCAAATGTTTATATCTCAGTATATTTAAAAATAATATATATCAATTGTTTATATCTAACCTGGCATGTGTAAGATTATTCTTATACAACAGTGTAATTGCATGAATTATAGAACCAATGAAATATTATTATATATTGTGCCAAAGATATATTGAGATTTTATTTATCTATAAATTTAAATAATGTATTAGTATACTAATACATTTTAGCTGACATATAGTATAAAATATATCATTTATCAAGCCAACGTTGATTGTTGTCAGCGATACATTCTTGTCCATGAGTATCTCCCAAATTTATATTGCCATTTTCATGAACATACATGTCTTAAAGATAGAACATCTTTTCATGTAAAGTATATTTATATGATATTGTAATAGTTAGATAATTGAATTTTTTATTCTTCGATTAATAAATTATGATGTATTAACATACATATTTATTATGTAAGAAATGAGGTGATTATTATTTATGGTGTTACTGACAGCAAGAATTTTCTATCACATTAAATATATAATATTCTCATAAATAAACTTTTATTTATTAAAAGTAGATAACATATACAAAATAAATATACTAATCCATATACGAGTGCATCGCATAATGTTATTATGCAAATAAATATCAAAAGTATTGTAATTGTCAAAATAATAGCAATGGAACTTTCTTGATATACTTAACCCATAACTTTTCATGGGGTATACTTTATCTAAGAGAACGATTTAAAGTTAGGAATAAACTTATACTATGGATATGATCGTTTCAAAAAACGTCATCCTTAGTTAAGATATAATAATTTGAAGTTTTACTATAGTTTTTAATATTTTGCTAAATAGTAAATATTAAAAACTATAGTAAAATATAAGAGTTCAAATCAATGACCTTGATCTAAATTATCTCTTCCATATATAATTCATCTATTTTTACTGTTAAATATAGAAGAAATGAAATAGAAAATTAATAAAATGAATTATTTATATTAATTAATAGTTAATTCATTAACATGCATAGTAACTATTTTATATTTTATTTTAATTTGAGTACTGTTATTACACTTATTATTTATTTTCTGTATTGGATAAGAAGAAATTGTATTGATTGGTTAATTTAAGAGCAACTAGCATGATTGAAAATCAAAATTGGAAACCCAGTACAACCATCATTAATTTATTAAAACGCGCAGTAATCTTAACTAAGATAAGGCATTTCTTTGCCAATCGAGGTGTACTAGAAGTAGAAACACCGATCCTTAGCCAAGCAACGGTTACTGATGTTAATTTATGTCCATTTCAGACATTGTTGATGATGCCTGGAGGTGAAAAAAGCATAACACTATATATGATAACCAGCCCGGAATACCATATGAAACGTTTATTAGCAGCAGGTAGTGGCTCGATCTATCAGTTAGGTCGCAGTTTCCGCAATGAAGAAAATGGACGCTATCACAACCCGGAATTTACCATGCTAGAATGGTACCGTCCCCACTACGACATGCACCAGCTCATGGATGAAGTAAACGATCTTTTGCAGCAAGTATTAGATTGTGCTAGCGCGGAGAAACTCTCCTATCAAAAATTATTCCTAAGCTACCTTGACATTGATCCACTCTCAGCAGAGAAAAAGCAATTATGTGAAGTGGCAATCAAACTTAATCTGAATAATTTAGCTGATGTCAAAGAAGATCACGCTACATTATTGCAACTATTATTCGCTATTGGCATAGAGCCATATATTGGACATGACAAACCAGTTTTTGTATACGACTTTCCAGCTAATCAGTCGGCATTAGCAAAAATAAAAACTCAAGATCACCGCGTGGCTGAGCGTTTTGAAGTATACTTTCGAGGTATTGAACTAGCTAATGGTTTCTGTGAATTAACTGATGTAGAAGAACAACGTCAACGTTTTGATCAAGATAACCTTAACCGTATTCGATGCGGCTTACCACAACAAAAGATAGATAAAAATTTTTTAGATGCGATGAAACATGGGATACCTACCTGCTCTGGAGTAGCGTTGGGTATTGATCGATTGGTAATGTTAGCGATAGGCGCTAACAGTTTGAGTGATGTAATAGCCTTTCCAATTAGTCGAGCATAAACCTACCATGTCTATAAAATAATAAAAATTTATGTTTCATAAACTTTTATTATTTTATATATCCTGTAAAAATATATTTAATATTAAATATTACATACAATTTACACCCGAACTATATTCATTATAGACTACCGGGTTCCCGTTGATTGTTATGTAATGGCGTGAATACGTGTACGCCATCATTATTGGTCAGTATTGACAGTATCTCGCTACGTATCTGGAATGGGGGAAAAGGTAAGTTAATTCCATGTTGGCGGTAGCCAGAAAGTATTAATTGATGAATTTGATGGCGTAAAGGCATGCGATGCGCTATCTCAGATGCATATATTCGCAGTTCAAAGATTTGAATTCCCTGTTGTAGATCGACGAGATAAACTTCCGGCGCCGGGTTTTCCAAGACAAGCGAACAACATTTAGCAGCATTCATTAGGATTTGAGTGACTTCTTCGCTGTTTGCATCAGACAAAGCTGCCACTGTCAACACAACACGGGTTAGTTTGTCGGATAAGGACCAGTTAATAAATTGCTCAGTGATAAAAGCTTTGTTTGGTACAATGATCTCTTTACGATCCCAATCGACAATAGTAGTCGTACGAGTATTAATCTTAGTAACGCTACCAGTTAAATTTCGTATTGTTACCGTATCACCGATGCGGATTGGTTTCTCAAACAGGATAATTAGGCCTGACATAAAATTAGAGAAGATTTCCTGCATGCCAAAACCCAATCCAAAACTAAGCGCAGTAACCACCCATTTTAATTTGGACCATTCAATACCAATCCAGGAAAAGCTAAACATTGCGCCAAATAATAGTAATAAATACTTGGTTATAGTAGTAATAGCATATCCTGTACCCGGATTTAAATTAATATGTTGTAACACTGTTAATTCTAATAACGCAGGAAGATTACGCACTAACTGCATGGTGATGATCGCAACAAGAATAGCAATTAATACTGCACCTAAGGTGATCTGATGTATTATTTCCATACCATTAACCATAGAATTAACATCCCATAATGAAATATTGCCTAAGAAGGAAAAGGCAGAGTGAATCTCTGACCACAATACAATTACCGATACTAATGCAATTATAGTTAAGATTGAACGAACTAGCTGCAAGGATTGGGTACTGATGGCATCTAGATTAACCTCTGACTCATCTAGATCGATTAAGCTTTCGAGGTTATTCGGTATATGTGGCATGTCTTCTCCACAACGCAGGCGTTGTGCTAGAATATCAGCACGGCGATGCTTAGCACGCTCAAAAGCAATACGACGACGTTGGATTAGCATCCATCGACGAATTATATGGTATAACAGCAGTAGTAAACACCAGATTGCCACTGAAGTCTCTAATCTTGCTAGCAATGCTTGTGCAGTAGCCAAATAGCCAATACTAGCGGCTACTCCTGCGAGTAAAGGTGCTGATAATAGTAGTCTCCATAACCCGTTATTAAACACGTTATTGCCTGAACCTTGTAATGGAATACCAGCACGTTTGAGACTATTAGTAACAAGAGCCAAGGCCAAGCATAGAATAATAAAACATAGTCGACCAAGTGTATTAATAAACTCAGGTTCTTTAAAGCTCTCGAAGGAAATCAATGCCATAATTAAAGGAACAATTAGCCAAATTGACATCTTGTAGTAACGCATGGCTAATGCAACTTTTTTGATGGACCATCTAAAATGAACAATAAATAGTCCTTTTGGATATGCAAAACTAGCGGCAATCATAAATATCCAGAGAATAGGTAGTGTAGCAGTCACCCCCTTACCAATTGCTTCTGCCATTGGATATTTCCAAGTACTCTGTAACCCAAAACCTAGCGTTGCCCATAAAACAGGTAATGGTAGCACTATCAAAATTGACCAGAATACAGTACGTATCGTCAGAGAAAATTCATCTTGTGTAACCTTACCAACTCGGGTGCTGGCACGCGCCAGAAAAGCATGATAATGTTTGCGTGATCTGATGTTAAAAATTACTAACATCAGAGCACCAAAAATCGATATTAAGGTTGCAGAGTTAGTTATCATCATCTTCAAAGCACCATTCAGCTGTGCTAACGTTTCTAGTGATAAGAAACGTTTTAGATTATGCGCAATATTTTGTGGGTAAGAGAGGGTGATCGGGTTAACATTTGGAACCCAGAACAAATAACGATGGGCGGCGTCTTGTATTTTATTCAATGATTCTATTAATTTATTAATAGACATTTTTAGTTTATCTAATTCAATAATCTGCGTATCACATTTAGAGAGAAGCAAGTGAAGCAATTTCTCTTTAATCTGTAACTGAATATCCGCTGGATGATGCTCTTCATTCTTTACTTCATTAGCGTCTTTATGTTTTAATTGGTATTGCGATAATTTTTCTAATTGATTTTCAAACTGCAGACGTTGAATGCGTAGCTGAATCATATCACTATTCAACTGCTGTAGTTTTGGCTTAGCAGGTAACGTTGCTACTTTATCACGTAGGTTTTTACCCAATATTGAAAAAGAACCTAGCCATTGTGTTTGCTCAATGATAGTGTTTAAGACTTGACGAACATGTAATATTTGTGCTTCAACCTTCCGTTGTTGTGAATGAATTGTATCTATATGCTTGTCTTGGTTATTCAGCTCGTTAGCAAGCATACGATTAGCCTGTAACTGTTTAGTGAGACTTTTTATAAGATTACGGTCACGCTGCTTGATGACATCCTTCTTTTTTTCCGCATCCCGTACGGAAATAGATTGGCTCTGTGCATTTATATTTTTATATAATATTCGTAATTGATCTTCACCATGCTTATAGAGATTGTTAAAACATTCAGTATATATTTGTTTAAAGACGTGATAGTTATTAGACGAAATCTGTGCTAGTATTTTATTTACGTTCTCTTTGTGTACTAAGGCTTCTTCTTGTAAAACTACTAGTACGACGTGATTATATGCGGTGGTACATTGTACTTGCCAGCAATTTTGTATTGCTGTGTTATCGCTGATAGTATAGATTTCATTGTATAAGTTTGGATTGCAAGAATGTGTAATTGTCCACATACAGTGATGTTTTTGTGACAACAGTGGAATTTGTTCTAGAAGGAAGCAGTGAGTATATAGGATTATATTTTCTAGAAAACTCGCTTCTAGCGTGTCAGTATTTAATAAAATCTTGATATTTTTATGTTTTAAAAGGCAATACCATGCTAATATTCTTTTCTGATAATTTGCGTTAGCAATTTTATCTTGTTGAGAAAGTACGATTGACTTATTGCAATATACAAACCAGTTAAGAGAACTATTGAAAGATTTATGCAAATTCTCAACATATATCACCATATGAAGAATATTTTTATTATTTGCGCCATGTCTCAATGCTTGTTGATACCGCATTTCAGTAGCTACCATATTAGCCATCGCCGGTTGAAAAAATACATATCCGAATAAGAGCATAAAGGCAATAATTAGGCGCACCGCGTTAATTCCTTTTGATCTAGGGTGCTACACTAGTAGCAACCGGAATATGAATTTTAGCAAAAGCTTGACCCATACAGCTAACGCTATCACTTTTTAATTCTGGTGAAAACTGCACGCTTCCCTCTGTAAACAAGTTGATTACGGTCGATCCAAGTTTAAAACGACCCATTTCAGCTCCTTTTTGTAAAATAATCGCTTCGTCTCCTTTAGAAGGGTATTGCCATCTTTTTATGATGCCTTCTCTTGGTGGTGTAATAGTGCCGGCCCAAACTGTTTCAATAGTGCCGACAATAGTAGCACCAATCAGTATTTGCACCATTGGACCAATAACTGTATCAAACACGCAAATCACGCGTTCATTACGTGTAAACAAATTTGGCACGTGTGTAGCAGTCAAAAAATTTACAGAGAATAAATCGCCAGGTACATAAATCATTTCATGCAATACTCCAGTGCACGGCATATGTACACGGTGATAATCGCTTGGTGCAAGATAAGTAGTAGCAAATAAGCCATTATAAAAAAGTTTAGATAAGATAGAGTTACCAGCCAATAGCGATTCTAAGCTATACGTTTGACCTTTTGCTTGAAAAATTATGTTTTCGTGAATAGAACCTAACTGACTAAGAGTTCCATCAGCAGGTAGAGCTAGCCAGTTTGTATCGAAGATAATTGGCCGTGCTTCTTTACGTAGCGGACGCACAAAGAAATCATTAAAGGTAAGATAGGAAGCAAGATCTGAATTTTGTGCTATCTGCATATTTACACGGTAATAGCGAGCAAAGATTTTTACTACTAGCTGTGTTATCCAGCCAGCTTGTTTATCTGCAACCCAACCCGCTAAACGGGTGAGTAGAAGTCTAGGCAACCAATATTGAAATTTTATTTTGATACGATCTAGCAGCACATTAACCTCTTAAAATAAGAATAAATAAAGCACATATATAGTATAGTATGGCTGACCCACTGCCATTATTGCCCATAATAGTTAGATTAGCTTTGATTTATCAATTTAAGTTTTACTTTTCCTTAATTTCATTATGGTTTTTAAAATGTAACGATAATTATCGAAACGTTGTTTTACGATCTCGCTTTTTTACACAGCCATTCGGATAGCGCAACCTGGAGCTATATAATGTTTACAGTTATGAAATTGATAGGCGCCTAAGTCATTATAAAATTCAACAAATCCTTGAGTAAGTTGTTCTGGCTTGAGATACGATAGGCTAAATTCACGCACTCCTGGAGAATCAATGAAATACCCACTATGCAAACCATGGTATAATCGTAAAGAGGAAGTGGTTTATTTGCCAAGACCTGATATATCAGAAATATTATTACACCTGAATTTGTTTTTTAACGTTGGTAGCAGCGTATGTAGAATGCTAGACTTACTGACTCCAGATTGACTAACGCAGATACTAATCCGTCCAATGAGTGCTTGCTTAAAGAGTGCTTGCTCAAATACAGCGATACCTTCATGTGTTAAACTGGAAATTTCTACTACCTGATAACTAATATTTCGATAAATATCCATTTTACTTGCAATCTTATTTCGTGTAATACTGTCTAGTAGATCGATCTTATTTAAGACTATCAGCGCTTGAATCCTGAGTGTTTCACAAGCAGATAACAATCGATGTTTTGAAGTGAAAATTTAGGAAAAATCGATAAAACAATAACGATTTGATCAATATTAGCACAAAGCTCGACTTTAATCCTTCATAAAAATCTTGACGCATTAATACAGAAGTGCTGTTGTGCACTGATTCTACAATACATGGCATCTTTTCGTGAATTGCGATACTTGATCGCAATATAACAGAGTCACAGTTAACAAGAGATGGCAACGTACGACGTATGTCGCATCTGTGCTGAGTACCATCTAGCGCTTCAATGTCAGCATGCATGCCTAAACTACTAATTGCCCTTCCGTTTTGTGCTAGACCTAGTTGAGATTTATCTAACTGCAGTTTATTATTACTGAGATTGCAACAACGCTTATGATTTGCCTGCATACGGCTTGTTTGAATTTTAGAGAGTATATTTTTGTTCACTACACCTCACTTAAATTTATTGATATAACCAAAATATTCATCATGCAGTAATATTTACTAACCTGATGTAATCTCGTTTTACTTTAGGTAGTGCTTATATTGTAATAACGTCTTTTGTAATCTATGAATAAGAGATATCGATAATGAATAATAAGGAGATAATATACACTAATTTTATATTAAATAACCGTTATCAAATGCTATGTTTGGACAGGGGAGAGATAGCACAAATCTTTGCATATTGATTATCTTTTCACTTCATATTAAGGAACTGTCATCATAAAAAATGAAAACAACCTAATTTGGCTTGATCTTGAAATGACCGGGCTAAACATAGAACGTGACCGTATTCTTGAAATTGCAACGTTAATCACCGATGCTCATTTAAATATCTTAGCTGAAGGACCAATAATTGCTATACATCAGTCTAAACAACAACTTATGTTAATGGATGCATGGAACACGCATATCCACATGAAAAGTGGACTATTGATGAGAGTTCAAGCGAGCCATTTTAATAATTGTACTGCTGAAATGGCCACTATTGCTTTTCTTCAAAAATGGATACCAGCTGGTAAATCTCCCATCTGCGGGAATAGCGTTGGGCAGGATAGGCGTTTTCTCTTTCGTTATATGCCTAAACTTGAATCTTATTTCCATTATCGTTACTTAGATGTCAGCACATTGAAAGAGTTAGCACGCCGTTGGAAACCAGAAATTCTTAATGGTTGTAAGAAACAAGGCATCCATCAGGCGATGGATGATATCCGCGCATCAATAGCTGAATTAGCGTATTATCGCAAACATTTTATTCAATTATAACCATAAAGTTTTATTAAATATCTATTTCCAAGACTTTATTTATTCACTTCATGCTGTATTGTAAAATTGTAAAAAACAACATTATTTTATTACTTTATCTTGTTTTAAATACGTGTTATGGCAATATTTTAAGCATTGACATACTTAAAAGGTTGTTTATTAAGCCATTGAGATAAAGTTAATCTATATTACACTTTAGAATAACAAATGAAAACTGCATGCTTAATATCTTCAATTTTATTATTGATTTCAACATTTGTATATAAAACGTTATTCCAATTACTGACGCTTTTTTAAATTGAAAGAAAGTACATTCAATTTTTCTATAATAAGGCTATTAATAGATTTAACTGGACTTATTTATAAGTCTAGCATTAGCCATAAACATCTTGCATACTGTATCTATTCACAAACTGTATCAGTCATTTTAATATTGTCGATCTAATAAGACTATAATATTCACGTAAGGATATGTAGACCTTGCATATGATCAACTGCTACTTTACAAATAAAAATAGCTAGTGTTAAATTTAAATAAATATCAGCATTTCGTAAGAACTGCGCATACTACAAAATACGGTACATATTTATATGTATGTCGTATTACTTTGTTATTACTTCGTAAAAGTTGAAAACAAATATTCCAAAAAAAGCTATAAATAAGTAAATTACTTAATATTCCTCATTTTGTTAATAAGCAATCAGTAAAATAGAATTGATTACATGCAAGAATATATTTTATCTCTGCCAGATGAGGCGGCAACATTTACAATTGGTAGGTCCTTAGCAAAGGCCTGTGATAACGCGACTTTAATTTATCTTTACGGTGATATTGGCACGGGTAAAAGTAGCTTTTGCCGTTCTTTTATACAAGCGCTAGGTTATAGAGGGCAAGTAAAAAGCCCTACATATACGCTAGTAGAACAATATGTGATGTATCCACTAACCGTTTTTCACTTTGATTTATATAGATTATTCAATCCCATTGAACTCGAATTTATAGGTATACGAGATTATTTTATACAGGATACGATTTGCCTAGTTGAATGGGCACAAAATGGAATCGGCGTACTGCCAGAAGAAGATCTAGCACTATATCTCAGCTATCATAACCATGGGAGAATGGTAAAAATTCAGCCCATGACTACTTATGGCAGTCAACTTCTAGAGTATATTCAGAGGCAATAGGAATAACGCCGTAATGATATGTGCGTTTAAAAAACTTATCTTAATCGCCTTGCTCGCCGTACTAGGATCATTAGAAGCGATTAGTGCGTTAACAGCGTCTTCGTTAGGCAACATCAACGTATCAAACACACAGCGTCAAGCAACAATTTTAATAAGTTTTTATGACCAACCAAACTATGGTTTTTTCTTTCTACATGGGAAAGAACGTATGGTTTTTGATATCAATAAACAAGGGAAGATTGCTGGCCTTCCAATGAAATTTATTGGACAAAATCTGATAAGGAATATTCGCTCTAGCACACCAAAAGATAATAAAAGTATACGTATTGTATTTGATTTAAGCCAGCGCGCGAAGATGCGCGTAGTTACACATCAAAACAACGGTGTATATATCCTGGTGTTTAGCCTTGTTGCTGTAGATGGCGTTAATACGACTTTAATACGTAAAGCTACTGCAGCAACCGTTACTTCATTAACGCTAAGACAACAGCGCCCGGTACAATGTAAAAAAAATGGCACGAATAATTTTCGATATATTCCAAGAATGCTAACACACGTCACAAAAAGTCATGTTGCGTCGTCTTCTAGTACTCGTATTGTAGTGGCAATCGATGCTGGACACGGTGGACAAGATCCTGGTGCCATCGGCAGAAATGGTTTAAAAGAAAAAAATATTACTATTGCCATCGCGCGCCGTTTGCAAGAATTGCTCAATGATAATCCAAAATTTAATTCAGTATTGACGCGTAATGGTGATTACTTTATTTCAGTTATGGGTCGTTCTGATATGGCACGTAAGCAAGGTGCTAATGTATTGGTTTCAATCCACGCTGATGCTGCGCCTAATAGCAGTATTAACGGAACATCGGTTTGGGTATTATCTAATAGACGCGCTAATAACGAAATGGCTAATTGGCTTGAACAACACGAGAAGCAGTCTGAACTGCTCGGTGGTGCAGGCGACATGCTTGCAAATAGCCAAGCAGATCCTTATCTTAGCCAAGCAGTGTTAGATCTACAGTTTGGTCATTCGCAACGTGTAGGATATGATATCGCGATGGAAGTGCTCCAAAATTTGCAATATGTAGGTTCGTTACACAAGAATCGGCCTGAATACGCCAGTCTAGGTGTTTTACGCTCTCCAGATATTCCATCACTGTTAGTAGAAACAGGATTTATTACTAATAACACAGGAGAACGCCTACTAGGTAGTGCATCGTATCAAAATAAAATTGCTATGGCTATCTATAATGGTCTAAGTAATTATTTCTTAGCGCATCCTCTACAATCTGAAAAAAAGATAGAAAATAGAACGCTGGATATAACAGCCAAGCTTAAATATCCAACATCAGACATTGATTTCTATAGATCGATAAAAAATTTATCTAGTACAAATCGATGTATCAATGGAAAAACACAAAGCCATGTAATTCACCGTTGTGAAACACTATCTATTTTTGCCGATAGACACAGAATATCCTTAACGGGGTTACACAAATTAAAAAAACTAAACAAGGACAGCGTGTTGTCTGGGGAATGTCTTAAAATGCCGCATAATAAAATAATGCCAAATACTGGCAAAAAAAATATTAACCATACGGTAGTCAAGCACGAGACGTTGTCTGCTATAGCATTACATTATGGTATTAGCGTAGATTCCATAAAATGGATAAATAAATTAAAATCTGACGTCGCACCACTGGGTCGGATGCTCACTATCCCGAAGGGATAACCCTATCATTCTAGGAGTGGATATGCCTATCCTGATATTACCATTACAACTCAGGAATCAGATCTCTGCTGGTGAGATAGTAGAAAGACCTTCATCAGTAGTGAAGGAAATAGTAGAAAACAGCTTAGATGCTGGAGCAAATTGTATTGATATTAATATCGAACGTGGCGGTATTAAGTTAATACGCATTCGTGATAATGGCTGTGGCATTAGTAAAGATGATCTTAGTCTGGCTTTAGTACGTCATGCCACTAGTAAAATCAGCACTCTTGAAGATTTATCAGCTATCGTCAGTTTCGGTTTTCGCGGCGAAGCTCTAGCTAGCATCAGCTCTATCTCTCGATTGAGTCTAATATCACGTACGGCTGAACAAGATGAAGCTTGGCAAGCTTATATTGAAGGTGGTAATCAAACAGTTAGAATGTGCCCCGCTGCACACCCAGTGGGCAGCACATTAGTAGTGCTAGATCTGTTTTACAATACCCCAGCACGTCGAAAGTTTATGCGTACCGAGAAAACTGAATTTAGTCATATTGATGAAATAGTTCGGCGCATAGCATTAGCACACTTTCATATATCGATTAATCTTATCCATAATGGTAAAGTTATTCGTCAGTACCGCGCAGCAGCAAAAGAAAATCAATATAAACGTAGACTAAATAGCATTTTTAACTCTTCATTTTTGCAGAATATGTTAAATATTTCTTGGAAAAATAACGAGTTGACAATCTATGGTTGGGTAGCGAATCCCGCCTTTAAAGGAAAAGTTAATGCAATACAGTACTGTTACGTTAATAGTCGTATAATTCGAGACCGCTTAATTAACTATGCAATACGACATGCTTATCAAGATCTACTACATGGTAAACATCAACCTGATTATGTGCTCTATCTTAAAATAGATCCACATCAAGTTGATGTTAACGTCCATCCAGCCAAGAATGAGGTACGCTTCCATAACGCACGATTAGTACACGATTCTATTTATCAGGCCATAACCCAGCTATTGCAGAAATCTAACACTGCACTATTATTGAAGACATTAACCAAAAATAACATTACAAGTTTAAAACAATATCAGCGTATAGATGCTTGTGATAATTACTTATATCAAAGTATACCATGTTATAAAAAACTTTTACCTTTACTACCAGTATTATCTCGTACAATACCGCCACAACAGGTGTCCTATTCTTGTAATATGGGTAATCAAAAGGATACGAATGAATTATACAACAAAATATTTCCACATTCTAATCCCTATATTGATAGACCAACACCACCCCTATTACAAAGCATGCAATCTATACTGAGACAAGATCCCATAAGAAGCTGCTACAGCTTGTGTAGGGTAATGATGATTCATCCACCATGTTATGCACTAATCGAATGGAAAAAACAACCGGCTTTGGTTAATTTAACCATGGCAGAACGGTGGTTAAATCAAACACAACTGACCCTTTTAGAAAAGGAGAGACACTCACATACGCTTCGTATACCTATTAAACTGGCATTAAAAGATCATGTAAGTTTAGCAATATACCGCCATAAATTGATGTTAATGAAAATGAGCTTCGATATTCAGCGATATTACGACCATATAATAATTAAGGCAGTACCTTTCCATTTATTGCAACAAGCTAATTTACAAAAAATTCTGATTGATATGTTAAATTACTTAAGTGAGCATCAGGTATTGTCGCCTACAATGATGGCCATGTGGTTAGCAAAATATTTAAGTACGCAACACAAACAGTGGAATGCTTCTCAAGCAAGACAGTTGTTAACTGATATCGAACAAATTTATCCTCAATTTATCGAATTGCCACCACGCTGGCTGTTACAACCAGTTGACCTTCAAGCTGCACTGGCAGCTCTTAAGTATGACTAGAATAATACCATATCCTCCAGCCATTTTAATCATGGGGCCAACTTGTTCCAGAAAAACTGAGCTAGCAATTGCGTTACGACAATATCTCAAGGTAGAATTAATTAGTGTAGATTCGGTATTAATTTATCGAGGAATGGATATAGGCACTGCTAAACCAAGTGCAAGGGAACAGGCGCAAGCACCACATCGGTTAATTGACATCCGAGATCCTGCGCAAACTTATTCAGTAGCAAATTTTTACGATGACGCGTTAAAAGAAATGGAAGATATTACTTCTGCTGGACGAATTCCACTGCTGGTGGGTGGCACTATGCTGTATCATAAAGCACTATTAACAGGATTATCTCCATTACCTCCTTCCGATCCATCAATACGGCAGTATATAGCAAAACAAGCGGTGGCAAAAGGATGGAAGACTTTGTACCAAAAGTTGCAAGTCATTGATCCAATTGTAGCATTAAGAATTCATCCTAATGATTCACAAAGACTCTCAAGAGCACTAGAAGTTTTTTTTATTTCAGGAAAAACATTCACTGAAATGACTAACACCTCTAGTAAATCTTTACCCTATACTCTTTATCAATTTGCAATCGCACCATCTAGCCGTATATTGATGCATAAACGTATTGAGCGACGATATCATAAAATGTTAGAGGTGGGATTCGAAGCAGAAGTGCAAAGGCTTTTTACACGTAGTGATCTACATGCAGATTTACCTGCCATTCGCAGCGTAGGATACCGTCAGATGTGGTCATATTTATCGCATGAAATTAGTTACGATGAGATGGTTTATCAGGGTCTTTGTGCAACTCGTCAGTTAGCTAAACGTCAAATAACTTGGTTGCGATCTTGGAATACAGTGTATTGGCTAGACAGTGATAGAATAGAAGAGGCTTTAAAAGCAGTTGTCCAATTTGTTAGTAAATCAATTATATGATTGTGTAAAATACATAAGCATTCAATACGTAAATTGTTCATTGTTTATTTTATAAAGATAAATAAGGCTCTTATTTATAACAAATAAGCATATCAGGAAAAGATAGCATGGCTCAGAGCCAATCTTAGCAAGATCCATTTTTGAATGCATTGCGTTGTGACGTGTTCAGGTTATTGAGTCTTTTAATCAGTTTGTCCTTCTATTAAAAAATACTGTAAGCGAGAGGGTTTATAACCATGCTATTTCTACAGTTGTTCCTGCACGTTGCATTGCACACCATAGCAATCATTCGAATATCGGTATTAATAATAATTAACATCTCGATAATCCCGGCATTCTACAAAACACAGAAGGCAAGTGATGAAACTAAATAAAGTGTTTTGATCAACTAGATTCATGGTAAGAAGGAAGCAGAAACAGCACATAGCTGTTTCTTTTTTATCAGTATCATATCTAATAAATTGAATTCTTATCCTTAATAACAAAGCAATAACAAGGTTATCTTTAATGTACTCACGCTCATAGCACGATAACAATACTTAGGACATAACGCAATAGAATTAATTTATGTCTTTAGCGATTCAAAAAAGTTTAAAGTAGTTATTTACAGGTAATAATAATCTCTTTACGAGGTGTTAGTTACAAATTCATTAATCCCATAATCATAATGCTGCATTATATTTTTTTCAGTTTGCGGTCTGATATATTAAAAAGTGAATAATGTCCATATAAGCATCTCAGTGACAATATATTTAATGTTTTAATTAAAAGTTTACGAATGCCAGTAAGTCTACTGTATTTATCCTAATAATATTTACCGCAGTAAATATGCAAAATATTAGTCATTTTCACTGAATGTTATAAAATATTATTTTGATGCATATAAACAATATAAAGTATTAATCGTCTTTATTAAATATCATGAATGCTATACACGCTATTAAATTGCTGTAGGTGCTTCATACTATTTTATGAAAGATTGATTTATATAGTTACCAAAACTAGTAGTGATAGGACGATATGCTCAAGAATTTTATTACGCGTCCTAACCGTAACGATTAATGTTATCATTCTATATTTAACTATGCATTGTTAAACATGAAGATGTCTTATGGTTATGTCAGTCCTTGTATAAATGCTTATCTAGGCAGGAATAAATAGGATATTATACGCTCTATTTCTCTCATAAGGCAATCTCTCCTTCTCAATCGTTGCAATGCCTGTAATTCATAAGAAAGAATAGAAAGTAAGAAAGATAGCAGTATTAGTATGGTACTTCGTATACATAGACTCTAAGAACATTGCTTTTTTAAAAATAGGATATAGAGCCTTATTAAATTTATCATAATATAATCTCTTATCATATTTGATAACCATATGTACTATGAATATAAACCTAAAGTATCTTTTTACAAAAAATGGAGCTAATCATGGCGTGGAATCAGCCAGGTAATAACATACAACATCAGCTTCCGTGGTGGAGATCTAAAAATAAAATCATCGCCTATTCAAGTAACAAAAAAAACTGTCAGGATACAGGATCGTCTAATGTGAACGATATCTTTCGCAAGATAATTAATAGATTCAAAATCTTAGATATGAATAAGAGCGATAATAGCAATCGCATCCATACTGATATGTCAGATAAAGGCTTGAAAATGCCTATCATCTATGTCATGTCAATTGCAACAGTAGTAATCTGGGCTTCGAGCGGTTTTTACACTATCAAAGAGGCTGAACGAGGGGTAGTGAGTCGCTTCGGTAAATTCAGCTATCTTGTACAGCCTGGTTTAAACTGGAAACCAACTTTTATTGACGAAATACATCCGGTTAACGTAGAGTCTGTGCGTGAATTGGCGGCATCAGGCATGATGTTAACTGCTGATGAAAATGTAGTGCGTGTAGAAATGAACGTTCAGTACCGCGTGACGAATCCAGAAAACTATTTATTTAGTGTCGTAAATGCCGATGATAGCTTAAGTCAAGCGACTGACAGTGCCCTTCGCGCTGTAATAGGAAAATATTCTATGGATCTAATTCTCACCGAAGGTCGTACCGTAGTGCGTAATGACACTCAACGTATGTTAGAAGAGACCATACGTCCATACAATATGGGGATTACATTGCTAGACGTAAACTTCCAGACAGCACGTCCACCAGAGGAAGTTAAAGCATCTTTCGATGATGCTATTGCCGCACGTGAGAACAAACAACAATATATCTGTGAAGCAGAAGCCTATGCTAATGAAGTACAACCACGTGCTAATGGACAGGCACAGCGTTTATTGGAAGATGCTAAAGCATATAAAGCGCGTACTGTGTTGGAAGCGCAGGGAGAGGTTGCTCGTTTTACTAAGCTACTGCCAGAATATAAATTATCTCCAGATATTACCCGTGAACGTCTGTATATTGAAACTATGGAAAAAATTTTAAGCCATACCAGAAAAGTGATGTTCAGTGAAGCCAATAACAATTCAATGCTATTGATGTTAGATCCAGTGTTACAAAACCACACTAATATGCCTTTGGATCCTTTAGATCATAGTGACAAAAATACTAGTCTAATGCATCTCCTACCAAATCCTTATAGTAATGATAGAAGCACCACTGATAACCGGAAAAAACTTAAAAGCAGTTCAAGTATTACCCAGCGTCAAGCACATTTGCCGAATGAAAACACTACTCGTGTAGGGAGAGAATAATCAATGCGCAAATATTTTATCGTTCTTATCCCTGCAATATTGATTATGCTATATACTTCACTCTTTATTGTGCAAGAAGGTGAACGTGGTATTGTACTACGCTTTGGCAAAGTACTGCGCGATTGTGAAAACAAACCATTAGTATATGCACCAGGTCTGCATATCAATATCCCTTTTATTGAAACCGTCAAGAACCTTGATGCACGTATTCAGACTATGGAGAATCAAGCAGATCGTTTCGTTACTAGTGAAAAGAAAGACCTAATTGTTGACTCCTACTTAAAGTGGCGTGTTAGCGACTTCAGCCGTTTCTATCTAGCAACTGGAGGAGGCAACGCCTCTCAAGCTGAAATGCTATTGAAATGTAAATTTAGTGACCGTTTACGTTCTGAAATTGGCCGTATGAATGTGAAAGCAATTGTAACTGATTCACGTGGAAAGTTAATGTCCGATGTACGCACTGCATTAAATACGGGAACACTAGGTAATAACGACAAGATACAAACAATCGACACTACTGATGGAAATATTTTATCTGAAGCAGTACGTTTTGAAAAGGAACAAACTACAAAAAAACTATCGTTTAACTTAAATAGCATGGCAACTTTAGGTATTGAAGTGATCGATGTACGTATAAAACAAATTAATCTACCAGCTGAAATATCTGATACCATATACCAACGTATGCGCGCGGAACGTGAAGCGGTAGCTCGTCGTTTACGTTCACAGGGACAAGAAGCAGCCGAGAAGCTACGTGCCAGTGCAGATTATGAAGTAACGCGTACCTTAGCGGAGTCTGAGCGTCAAGCTAGAATTATTCGTGGTGAAGGAGATGCAGAATCAGCCAAGCTATTTGCTAATACGTTTAGTCAAGATCCAGATTTTTATTCTTTTATCCGTAGCTTGCGTGCTTATGAAGCTAGTTTTAATAATAATCAGGATGTCATCCTGCTTAGTCAAGATAGCTACTTCTTCCGTTATATGAAGTCACATACTGCAATACATAAATAATTGCAATAGTGAATTATTATGTAGAGCGGATAAAATCTAGATTTTTATTATTTTTAGCATGCATAACACTGCTATTATAATAGACCGTATGATGATATTTTTATAAATTCAATGTAGCTAAATAATATTAGTAATAACTAAGCTATCTAATGTTACACTATAGAAATTTTCCGTTAGATATAATGATGATATATTTTTTATACATCGCATTTTTTTAAAAACTGAAAAAAGATAAAAATAACCTATAAAAATGCACAAGATCATACTGAAAGTACTGAAAATAGACACGTGCAATGTTAGACTTTATTTTTAAGTAACCGGTGATTGTCAAAATGGGTAAGAACGTCGTTGTACTAGGTACACAATGGGGTGACGAAGGTAAAGGCAAGATCGTAGACTTATTGACTGAACAGGCGCAATATGTTGTACGCTATCAAGGCGGTCATAATGCTGGTCATACTCTAGTTATAAACGGGGAAAAAACCGTTCTTCATTTAATTCCCTCTGGAATTTTGCGTGAAAATGTAACTAGCATCATCGGCAATGGTGTTGTTCTCGCTCCTGATGCTTTAATGAAAGAAATAAGCGCACTTGAAGCCAGGAGTGTCCCAGTACGTAAACGTCTGTTCTTATCTGAGGCGTGCCCTCTGATTTTTCCTTACCATGTAGCTTTAGATAAGGCACGTGAGGCTGCACGTGGCGCGCAGGCTATAGGTACTACTGGGCTCGGTATCGGTCCAGCTTATGAAGATAAAATCGCTCGCCGTGGCTTAAGAATAAGCGATCTATTCAACAAAAAAAGCTTCGGTATTAAATTAAAGGCAGTCATCGATTATCATAATTATCAATTAGTAAATTACTATAAAGCTGCAGCCGTGGATTACCATGCAACGCTAGATTATATACTGTCCTTTCATGACATTCTCACAACTATGGTAGTAGATGTTGCTGAACTTTTAGATAATGCCCGTAAAAGGGGTAACTTAATTATGTTCGAAGGTGCACAGGGGACTCTACTAGATATTGATCATGGAACTTATCCATATGTAACTTCTTCTAATACTACTGCTGGTGGCGTAGCGACTGGATCAGGGATTGGCCCAAGTTACGTAAATTATGTTTTAGGCATTGTCAAAGCTTACTCCACCCGTGTGGGTGCCGGTCCTTTTCCAACTGAATTATTCGATTCTACTGGAGAATATCTATGCCAGCAAGGTAACGAATTCGGAACTACGACCGGCCGTCGCCGTCGTACTGGCTGGCTAGATGCAGTCGCTGTGCGACGCGCAGTACAAATTAATTCTTTATCTGCATTTTGTCTGAGTAAATTAGATGTCTTAGATGGCTTGAAAACAGTCAAGATCTGCGTGGGATATCGCATGCCAGACGGCCGGAAAAGAACTACAACTCCGTTAGCGATAGAAGAATGGGAAGGTATTGAACCTATCTACGATAGTATGCCAGGTTGGAAAAAAAGCACCTTTGGCATTCAAGACTACAACGAACTTCCACAGGAAGCAATAGACTACATTAAACGCATCGAAGAATTAACTTGCCTACCTGTAGATATCATTTCTACTGGGCCAAATCGCAGTGAAACGATAATCTTGCGTGATCCATTTAACGCTTAATTAATAGGGCTGTACTACGATTATGGAGTGCAGTCTTTTGATCTTAGCCTATTCTTTCTATTTTTTATCCTAATATTTATTATTTAATATAATCCTTTGTGCAAAAAATACAATTAAAAATACAATATAGATTAACGTCATGCAATACGCCTTATCTTTAAATAAACTACGATTTATCTGTATCATTATATTTTGTAGTAAATTGTATTATTAAATAATGCCGCTTTGCAACCCACACTTATCATAGAGGCGTGATGTGATACTAATTTTTAATGATTATAGTTTAGTAGACACATCTACATTGCCTTGCATTTCTATTCCTCATTGGAAATTATTAAACTATCACAATAGACCTTATGCTACGGCGGGTCTTGCAACCATGCACTGCAATAATGACTAAATTTAACTATATCAGCTTTATAACTAGAATAGAAAAGAAAATATTTTATCCATATTTCAGTAAGCTAGAGTCAACTATTCGCCTTAGTGATATTATAAGAAATATAAAATTATTTAAATTAATTAACTACAAAATAAATCGAGATATAAAAGTCTTGTCTGTCTCGTACATCTCTCACTGCGTTATCAGAGCATATATAAACTTTCTTTAAAAGCTAGATAAATACACCCTAACTGATATGATCAAAACAATCCTCTATTCTACAAATTGTTGCGTATCAATACAATGTCGTTTCAAAGACACCATTCAGATATATTCTGCTAATCACCATGGAGGTACCAAAATGTCACAAGATCCATTTCTAGAAAGAGAAGCTGAAAAATATGAATTTCCAATCCCTAGTCGAGAATATATTATCTCATATTTAGCAAAACGTAAAAAACCAGCTAACCGAGAAGCAATGTCAAAAGCGCTGCTTTTAACTGGAGATGAACAATTAGAAGCTTTTCGCCGTCGACTGCGTGCTATGGAACGTGATGGCCAATTAATATTTACACGCCGTCAGTGTTATGCCTTGCCGGAACGTCTTGACTTATTGCGTGGTACTGTTATAGGTCACCGTGATGGATACGGTTTTCTACGTATCGAAGGAAACAAAGATGACTTATACCTTTCCAACGAGCAGATGAAAATTGCGATTCACGGTGATATAGTGTTAGCACAAGCTTTAGCTGCTGATAGAAAGGGTCGCCGTGAAGCACGTATCATTCGCGTTATAGTGCCGAAAAATAGCCATATTATTGGTCGTTTTTTTGTAGATGCTGGTATCCAGTTTGTAGTACCCGATGATAGCCGATTGAGCTTCGATATTCTCATCCCAATCAACGCCATTCACGGTGCGCGCATGGGGTATATGGTAGTAGTCGAACTAACGCAACGACCTACTCGACGTACTAAAGCAATGGGTAAAATTGTCGATATCCTCGGTGAGAAGATAGATACTAACATGGTAGTGGATATCGCGTTACGTAACTATGACATTCCGCATACGTGGCCCTCTCAGATAGAAGAACAACTCGCTCATCTCTGTAAAACAGTACCCGAATCATTCAAGAACGGTCGCGTTGATCTACGTAAACTGCCATTGGTTACCATTGACAGTGAGGATGCACAAGATTTTGATGATGCAGTTTATTGTGAGAAGCAACGTGGCGGTGGCATGCGTTTATGGGTAGCTATTGCTGATGTTAGCTTTTATGTTCGTCCTCACACTGCACTAGATGATGAAGCGCGTAATAGGGCAACATCAGTATATTTTCCATCACAAGTCATCCCGATGTTGCCAGAAGTACTATCGAATGGGCTATGTTCTCTTAACCCGCATGTTGACCGACTGTGCATAGTTTGCGAAATGACCATCTCTTCTAAAGGTCTTCTATCAACAGCTACATTTTACGAAGCCGTGATAAATTCTTATGCGCGGTTAACTTATAACGAGGTCTGGAGCATATTACAAGGAGATAAAATACTACGTAAAGAGTATCATCCGTTAGTCAAAAATTTGGATGAATTGTATGCTCTGTACAAAGTGCTAGACAAAGCACGCATAGAGCGTGGTGGTATTACATTTAAAAGCAAAGAAGCTAAGTTTATCTTAAATACTGAAAAACGCATTGAACGTATTGAGCCAATAATGCGCAATGGTGCTCACAAGTTAATTGAAGAATGCATGATTGTAGCTAATATTGCAGCTGCACGTTTTATAGAAAAGTATAATAAGCCAGCACTATTTCGAGTTCATCATCGTCCAAGTGATGATCACATTACTGCATTACGCAGTGTGCTAAGTGAACTTGGTTTAACACTGGATGGAGGAAATAAACCACAGCCTAAAGATTACGCTAGGCTAATGAATGTGATTGCTGAACGTGCTGATTATGATATGCTACAAACTATGTTACTACGTTCAATGAAACAGGCAATATATGATCCAGAAAATAGCGGTCACTTTGGCTTAGCACTACCTTCTTACAGCCACTTTACCTCGCCAATACGACGTTATTCAGATTTAGTTTTACATCGCATTATTAAATATCAGTTAGCTAGAGAACATAGTGGACTCAAAGAACATTGTATAAAAAATGGAGGTTGTTATAGCGAATTTGATGATATGTTACAATTAGGAATACATTGCTCAATGGCAGAACGTCGTGCAGACGACGCCACACGTAACGTTGACGATTGGCTTAAATGTGACTATATGCAGGATCAAATAGGTTCCGTTTTCAGCGGTATTATTGCCAGTGTGACTGGATTTGGATTTTTTGTACGACTTAATCATCTGTTCATAGATGGTTTGGTACATATATCATCACTAGATAATGATTATTATTACTACGATAACATTCGACAACGCTTGATTGGCGAATCTTCTAACATAGTGTACTGTCTAGGTGATGCAGTGATAATACGTGTTGAATCAGTGCATATGGAAGATAGAAAGATTGCTTTCGCACTAGTCTCTATCCATAGCAAAGAAAACAGAATAAAACAAACCGAACGTGATACTACCCAAAAAGGTGATATCCAAAATTTGCAAGATACTACTAAGAATACTCGAGAAATTCGTACTCGGAAACAAAGTAAATCTCGTAGCAGTAAGCTAACTAAAGAAGTAAAAAATACACAAAAAGAAGTAAAAAATACACAAAATAAAGGTTAAGATAGACTCGGATATAAAGATTAAACAATAACAATTTCGACAATAGTTAATCCTGTGATTAAAAAGCTAGGGCAGTAAAATATCTAATCTACCCTTTGCCACATTACTATGGGAAGGTTCATGTTAGATCATAAAGTGAAAAGCACATCATGATAGAAATGATTTACGGTATACATACTGTCTCAGCTCTATTAGAGCAAGATCCACAACGATTCCTGGTCGTATTTATCATCAAGGGACGTAATGACTATAGGCTGCAAAAACTAATCAACAACATAGAAGAAACAGGAATATCTATACAGGTTGTAAACCGCAAATGGTTGGATAATCAGGTTAATTGCGCCGTACATCAAGGAATTATCGCTAAAGTACGTACTGGGATCGATACACAAGAAGATGATTTACCTGCATTATTAAAAAGCATTGATATGCCATTTTTATTATTACTAGATGGCGTTACGGATCCACATAACCTTGGTGCATGCCTAAGAAGCGCCTATGCCTCTGGTGTACATGCAGTGATTGTACCACGTAACCGTGCAGTACAATTAAATGCTACTGTAAAAAAAGTAGCTTGTGGTGCAGCAGAGAAGATACCGCTTATCTGCGTGACAAATTTAGCGCGCACCCTTCGCTTACTACAAGAAATGAGTATCTGGGTTATAGGTACTTCTATAAAAGCGAATCATACTCTATATCAAAGTAAAATAACTGGCCCAATAGCATTGGTGATGGGTTCGGAAAATAAAGGAATACGTCATCTGACATATGAGTACTGTGATGAATTGATTAGTATTCCAATGGCCTCTATTAATGCCTCATTAAACGTTTCAGTTGCTACTGGAGTATGCTTGTTTGAAGTAGTCCGTCAGCGCCTGTTCTCCACTAATAATCCTTGAGATTATTAGAAAAACATAAAAGTAGGTCGTGATAAATAATATGATTTTCACTATCTTATTACTATATTCAGAATAAAATGCTATGTAGTACTTGATTTATTTGTTATAGCACATTAGGATTACATCCTATGTTATATTTATAAGATACGTTCCTTGCTTCTGTAGGTTGCGTTGCCACCTCAAAGGAAGCTAAATAATCCGTAAGGAGCAACTAAGTGCGTCATTATGAAATTGTTTTCATGGTTCATCCTGATCAAAGTGATCAGGTGCCTGACATGATAGAACGTTATAAAGCTACTATCAATAACGCACAATGTAAAGTGCACCGTCTTGAAGACTGGGGTCGTCGTCAACTAGCTTATCCGATTAAAAAACTTCATAAAGCTCACTACGTTTTACTAAACATTGAAGCTTCACCAGAAGTGATTAATGAACTAGAAAGTAACTTTCGTTTTAATGATGCCATAATACGAAGCATGATTATACACGTAAATCATCCGATCACCGAAATATCTCCAATGATAAAATCAAAGGATGATCGAAGAAGCGATCGCAGAGATGAATGCATCAATGAGCCTATATATGATCTCGATGTTCGGGCTTCTGAAGAGTAAGTGTTTCTATGACGAAAAATCGTCTTTTTTTATCGGGTACGATATGCTTTCTTCCAGTGTGCAAAGTAAGTCCTTCCGGTATACAACACTATCAATTTTTACTCGAGCACCATTCACAAAAAATGGAAGCTGGATTAATTAGGCAGGCATGGTGCAGAATGCATGTAGTTATCAGTGGAAAATCTCCACATACATTAACTGAAAAATTAATAGTTGGTAGTCAGATTAGTGTACAAGGATTTATCAGTTGTCATAAAGGTAAAAATGGAATGAATAAGTTAGTGTTACATGCTGAGCAAATTCAATTAATAGATTGTGGAGATTAGCTATATGGCACGTTATTTCCGTCGTCGCAAGTTTTGTCGTTTTACTGCAGAAAATGTTAACGAGATTGACTATAAAGATATAGCTACGTTAAAAAACTATATCACTGAAAGTGGGAAAATTGTTCCTAGCCGCATTACCGGTACTTGTGCAAAATATCAGAGACAGTTGGCACGTGCTGTTAAGCGCGCGCGCTATTTATCTTTATTACCATATACTGATCATCATCAGTAATCATTACTTATGTATTAATAATTTTGCGAGGTATACTATTATGGAAGTTATTCTGCTAAATGAAATTGAAAGACTAGGAAAGATGGGTGATCAAGTTAACGTTAAAGCAGGATATGCCCGTAATTACCTAGTTCCAACCGGTAAAGCCATTCCTGCTACTAAGAAAAATGTAGAGCACTTCAAGGCACGCCGTGCTGAATTAGAAAATAAACTTGCTGATGTTCTATCTGCAGCTTTTATTCGTGCAACTAAGATTAATAATATATCGACAGTTACTATAATGTCAAAAGTAGGAAAAGAAGGAAAATTATTCGGATCTATCGGCGCACGTGATATTGCAAATGCCGTGACTGAAGCTGGTGTTGAAGTAGATAAAAGCGAAGTTCGCTTGCCAAATGGCGTGATACGTAATACTGGTAATTACGAAATATATTTCCAAATACATAAAGATGTTCGTGCAAAACTGAATATAATAGTAATACCAAATTTTTAATTAATAGTTTCCACCCTTACTTTTACTCATCTAGCAGATAAATCATAGAACGATTCCTGTTCGATATAAATTCTATAATAACTAAAACTATAATGACTAAAACTATGAAATAAAAGTATTTAGATGATAGCTAATATTATACTTACTTATATTTTGTTTTGCTATATGCCAAAGAGCATGTTCAATGCAATGTCTTTTTATAGACACTGATATCAGTGTATTATAAATTACAGATATTAAATTATTCCCACTCAATAGTCGCCGGTGGTTTGCCACTAATGTCATATACTACACGTGAAATGCCGCTGACTTCATTGATGATGCGATTAGAAACACATCCAAGAAAGTCATAGGGTAGATGCGCCCAATTTGCGGTCATAAAGTCGATCGTTTTTACTGCTCGTAGTGATAGCACCCAATCATACTTACGTCTATCACCCATGACACCTACTGAACGTACTGGAAGAAATACGGTAAATGCTTGGCTTACTTTATTATATAAATCAGCATTGTGTAACTCTTCAATAAAAATAGCATCTGCATGACGCAGTAAGTCGCAATATTCTTTATTTACCTCACCTAGTACACGTACACCTAAACCAGGACCAGGAAATGGATGCCGATATAACATATCGTATGGTAATCCCAGCTCTAAACCAATCTTCTTCGTTTCATCTTTAAAAAGCTCTTTTAAAGGTTCAATTAGCCTAAGCTTCATCTTTTTTGGTAATCCGCCAACATTGTGATGCGATTTTATTACATGCGCTTTTCCAGTAGCGGCGGATTCAATTATATCTGGATAAATGGTACCTTGTGCTAGCCATTTTACATTAGATTGTTTACAGGCTTCTTCATCAAATACTTCTACGAATACGCGGCCAATTATCTTACGTTTAATTTCTGGATCATGAATGCCAATCAATGCCTTTAGGAAACGATTCTCTGCTGACACATGTACAATATTTAATCCAAAACGATCACCAAACATTTCAAGTACATGATCTGCTTCATTCAAACGCAGCAAGCCATTGTCAACAAATACACAAATTAGCTGTTTTCCAATAGCGCGATGTAGCAGCATCGCGGTTACAGAAGAATCAATACCGCCAGATAGTCCAAGTATCACATGTTCTTTACCTACTTTATGACGAATACGTTTAATGGCATCATGAATAATACTAGAAGTAGTCCACAGGGTTTCACATTCACAAATATCTAAAACAAAACGTTCCAGTATACGTTGACCCTGATGAGTATGCGTGACTTCTGGATGAAATTGAACGCCGTAGAAACGTTTTGCTTCATTAGCTATAATGGCAAAAGTACAGTTATCAGTACTGGCAATAGTTATAAAGTTAGAAGGGATTGAAGTGACATTATCACCGTGACTCATCCACACATTTAAAAGCGGATGACCTAAAGGGCTTATGGTATCTGCAATACCTAGCAGCAACTTGCACTCATTAATAATTTCTACCTGTGCATAACCAAATTCACGCTTTTTAGAAGCTTTTACACAACCACCTAATTGCATTGCCATGGTATGCATACCATAACACACACCTAATACTGGTACACCAATAGTAAAAACACAATTAGGTGCACGAGGACTATTATCTGCAGTAGTGCTTTCTGGACTGCCAGAAAGAATAATACCGCTAGGATTAAAATTTATGATCCGTTTTTCGTGCACATCCCAATCCCATAGCTCACAGTAAACTCCAATGTCTCGTATCCTACGAGCGATCAATTGGCTATATTGAGAACCAAAATCTAAAATAATAATACGATGCTTATAGATATTTTTTTTCATAATTAAAGAGAATGATAGCCATGCCTATAAAAAATTATATCACTTAAGGAAAGACACATGAGTAATATATCCTTAAAATCAACCCGTGCGATAATTTGGCGATTCTTTTGTAATAGTTACATCGTGGACATGACTTTCCTGCAAACCTGCCACACTGATACGCACAAATTTAGCTTTCGTGCGCAATTCATCAATGGTGGAACAACCAGTCATACCCATACAAGATCGAAGTCCTCCCATCTGCTGATGTATGATAACTTTCAGCATGCCTTTATAGGCTACACGGCCTTCAATACCTTCTGGTACTAGTTTATCTACAGCATTATCAGTTTGAAAATAACGCTCAGCTGAACCTTTTGACATTGCACCAAGTGATCCCATGCCACGATAGAATTTAAATGAACGTCCCTGATATAATTCTATTTCGCCTGGTGATTCTTCGGTGCCAGCTAGCATGGATCCAACCATTACGCAAGAAGCCCCTGCTGCAATAGCCTTAGCAATGTCACCTGAAAAACGAATGCCACCATCAGCGATAACTGAAATACCAGTACCTGCTAAAGCATCTACTGCATCAGAGATAGCTGTGATCTGTGGAACACCAACACCAGTGACAACGCGAGTAGTACATATAGATCCAGGGCCAATACCTACTTTGACAACGTTCACTCCAGCTTCAGCCAAGGCTTTAGCCCCACTAGCAGTCGCAATGTTGCCACCAATAATAGGTAAGTTAGGATATTTAGCACGAGTTTCTCGAATACGTCGTAATACACCTTCTGAATGACCATGTGCAGAATCAATAAGTAACACGTCAATACCTGCAGTCACTAATGCATCAATGCGCTCTTCATTACCAGAGCCTGCACCAACTGCTGCACCTACACGTAATCGGCCATACTCGTCTTTACAAGCATTGGGTTTTTGTTCCGCTTTCTGAAAATCTTTAACAGTAATCATACCTAGTAAGCAAAATCTATTATCTACTACTAACACTTTTTCAACACGTTTTTCATGCATTTTTTGTAGTACAATGTCACTCGTTTCACCTTCTTTAACTGTAACCAAACGAGTTTTTGGTGTCATCACGGCAGTAACTGGTTGGTCTAAGTCTGTAACAAATCGTACATCACGTCCAGTAATTATTCCAACTAACTCATTGTTTTTAATAACAACTGGGTAGCCTGCAAAACCATTACGTTCTGTAAGAATTTTGACTTCTTGTAAAGTTGTAAATGGAGTCACAGTTTGTGGATGAGTAACGACACCACTTTCATATTTTTTTACCCGAGTCACTTCTTCAATCTGACGTCTAATAGAAATATTTTTATGAATAAAACCCATACCGCCTTCCTGTGCTAACGCGATAGCCAGATTAGATTCAGTAACAGTATCCATGGCAGCAGATAACATTGGGATATTTAATCGAATATTTTGAGTTAGTTGGGTTCCAAGTTCTGCAGTTTTAGGGAGCACAGTAGAATATGCAGGCATTAGGAGTACATCGTCAAATGTAAGCGCTTCTGTAACAATACGTAGCATAGACAATCTCTCACCAAGATAGGCTATAAAAAGCATAAAATATTGCCTTAAAATTATACATGGTATAATCAGTAGCAGCTAGCAATTTTTTTCTAAAATTTTGACGACTTTTTTAGTGATTATAATGTAAAAATTAATTGTTTTTAAGATTTAATATAAATTTAATTTGAAATGGTATCTCTATCGTCCGTTATACTATAAAATGATTAAATCAGGTTATGCGATAATAGCTAAAAATCAATATATGGATCACTACTGAAATTTACAAATTGTTACAACTATCATGTGATTACTTGGCATAGCACATAAAAAATAAACGTATGAAAGTAGGTTATGATAGATGTCGGAATCGCAATTGCCCTATCACTTTACTGCATAAGAATAGTCCTGATATACCAATTAACGCTCTAGCATTACCTTATACTAAAAACAAGGAGATTCTTAATGCCTTTCGTAAAGTATACAAGATGATTGAAAATAAAAATCTAGATCATCAGTTACGTTAGTTATGAGTTTGTCGCAGATTTACGTACATCACCTTTACTATTAATGCTAGAATCATTAGTTTTAATAAGATTAAAGTAATATATCAATTGCAATTAAATGAATAAAGATCATAAATATCAATAAATTACTATATTTATAAGCATTTAAAAAGATCCTAGGATATTCACTATCGTGTACAATAGTACAACAACGTAAATTAGAGTTGGAACGTCAATAGACTCTGTTTTTACATTACTAATCAACCTTGACATATCTTAATAATCCGCGAATGGATAACAATTCCAGTACTCCTATAAACTTTTAATGTTATATACATAACGTAGTATTGAATGAATATAATCAATAAAGAATAGGTGACGACTATCACTGCAAGAGCGAATTTTTTATTCAAAAAAGAAATATACATTTTTAATTAGCTAAGACATCATTATCTAAGAGATTTTATCAATTAACTATTAATGTTCCTGCTCTATTTGTCATGAATAAAATATTTAGAAATTTTTTAATAAATAATTCTTACATGATGTTAACTATACAAATATAACTTTAATATTTATAAAATTACTTCTCATTTTGCTAGTAAGACAGAGTGATATTTATAGAAATATACTCTGCTATAAGAGTGACATATTAATATGTCATTTGACTTTATCAAATGATA
Source organism: Serratia symbiotica (assembly GCA_900155695.1). Classification (GTDB taxonomy): domain Bacteria; phylum Pseudomonadota; class Gammaproteobacteria; order Enterobacterales; family Enterobacteriaceae; genus Serratia_E; species Serratia_E symbiotica_A. Next base: position 126,237 of record FUHL01000002.1, on the reverse strand, counting down.
AAAATATATATTTTATAGTATTACTATATTATGTTACATCATACTATTCATTTTTTTCACATCACGTTGATTAACGTCAGATTTAAATTGGCATTGATAGATAAAAGAACATAAATAAAGTTAATGAATGATCTGAATGTTAGGACTATCTTAGAACTGCAAGCAAAATGTTACTGATAGTGACTTTACTTATCTTAGAGCCGTTTAATGAAACTATTGTCCCATAATAATGCTATGTCAATAGCATCAATTACATATCCTGTAATCCTTAATGACTGAATTGAAGATGACTTATAATACATGTTTTATCATTAAACACAATTTAGTATTTTAGAGCGATATATGTTATTTAGTTTATTCCTTAATATATAGATACGACTTAAATAATTTTAAAAATTTTACTAAATTCATGACTCCATCATGAATAACTATATAAAATTATTTATGAATCTTTATTTATTATACAAAATTTATTAACTAAATTATAACATATTACATTCAATAATACAATTATAAATAAAGTAACTGATGCGTTAATTTTCTAAATAATCATATTTAGTATCAATATATATTAATGATTCTTATAAAACCTTTTCTGTTTCAGTGTAGTATTTAAGATATATCTCTGAGTATGAGATTATCATAAAAAAATTATATACATATTGATTTTTAATAAATTCTGTTATTCTTCATAGAAACAAAACACATATCTAAAAGCCAGTTATTAGTTTTAGATGAAGCAATATAAGCTACAATAAATATATATGCCCCCTATCACAAGTCCTGCGTGAAGGACGAATATTTAATCTTTCCTTTTCAATATCTTACTTATTCACTAAGAGCTATGATGCAAAATACTAGAGATAAAATTTATTATTCTAAAACTCGTGTGCGAATTACTTCAGCGATACCTGGCTGCATATGATCAGCGATAATCAGAGCGGCACGCGCCTTAATTGCGATATCGGCATTGCCCATCGCCACTCCTAATCCAACAGCTTCTAACATACTAAGATCATTATAGTTATCTCCAAATGCCACTACTTGATCCATCCTAAATCCTTTGGCACTGACCCATTGTTCTAAACGTTTTCCCTTGCTATTATCACTTTTAGAAATATCTACTTGGTCATGCCATGACCACTCACAGGATAGTCCCAGTTCTGTTTTGATTATTTCAGTAAAATGGCGCAATGTTGGTATATGTACATGTGTAAGAGCAAGTTTCCAGATAGATTGGACGTCTTGAGTAGCTTGAGTCAGGCTATTAACCTGTTGTAAGGTTGGGCGTTGTGATTTTGGCAATGTCTCTGCCCAGGCTAAAGAATGAATAACATTACTACTTGGCACCTGATAAAGTATAGCATCATCTACATACATCATAGCATGAATATCGCTCTTTTGTAGTATTTTTAATACAAATCGGGCTTGATCTGGCGGCAAAGGATCAGAAGATAAAACTTTTTTATTATTAAAATCATATATATAAGCACCATTACAGCAGATGGCAGGAGTGGTAATTTCTAACGCTTGATAGAACGGATGGATTGCGATATGGTGGCGACCAGTAACAACTACCACCTCAACACCAGCAGCTCGTGCGTCTGCCAACGCAGCTAGTGACTGAGGCAAAATACGTTTTTGGTTATCTAGCAAGGTGCCATCTAGATCAAGGGCGATAACACAATAGTTCATATGTATCTCGTTATTGTTAATAATAAATCAAATATGATAGTATACTTAATTAAACAAAATATAAAACTACATAGTTAGCAGATGCAAATAACGCTATTGATCTTATAACAAAAAATCAAGACAAGAAAGTTGGAAAACTGAAATCAATTGATCTTTTATATCCTTAAGTAAGGAGTAAAAATGATTCAAGTTGTTTATGTTAGCAGCCAGGAAAGTCAGGAAATTCATGTTTGGAAATTAGATAATCTTGGTAAACTAGCTCTATTACAGATCCTGGATGTACCGGGGTTAGTACAACCAATGGTGATCCATCCCAATAAAACCAATCTATATGTTGGGATACGAAAATTATTTGGTATCATCAGTTATCTCATAAAAGAAGATGGGACATTACGCCAGGTTGGTAAAGCATCGTTACCTGGCAATCCAAGTTATATTTCTACCGATAAGCGGGGGCAATATCTCTTTGCGGCTTCCTATACTGGCAATTGTATTAGCGTTAGCCAAATTCAACATGATGGCGTTGTAACAGAACCGATTCAATATATTAATGAATTGATAACCCCGCACTCTGCTAATATTGATATAGGTAATCAACGACTATTAGTACCGTGTCTAAAGGAAGATCTGATCCGTTTATTTAGCTTTAATGTCAACGGGCAATTAACGCCGTATATGCAGAAATCAGTAAATACAACTACTAATTCAGGTCCACGGCATATTGCATTTCACCCTAATGGTAAGTATGCCTATTGTATAAAAGAACTGGACGGAACAGTAGATGTATTAGCTATCTTAGAAAATGGCAGTCAATACCATATAATACAAACTATTGATATTATGCCTATATCATTTTCTGGAATGCCCTGGGCAGCTGATATTCATATCACACCTAATAGCCAATTTCTATACACAAGCGAGCGTTCTGCAAGTATGTTAAGCATCTTTAAAATTGCTGAAGATGGTAGCAAGCTATCGGTAATTGGTCATCATCCAAGCCAAGTGCAACCTCGCAGCTTTAATATAGACCATAGCGGTCACTTTATAATTTCAGCCTGTCAACAATCTGGCAATATTGCAGTGCATAAAATTAATCAAAGTAATGGAAAACTCAGGACGCTAGCGATTTATCCTGTAGGAAAAAATCCAGTATGGGTGAGCATATTAGCATCGTAATTGATGTAAGTGTCACACTTCACATTAAATTAATCATAAAATCTAGTCACTTATCATTAATTAACTGCAACTAAATGTTTCATTTAGGTATAATGAGTCTTATTTAAAACCCAATTTAATATTGAGATATAAAGTTTTGAAAATTACTTCTTGTTAATTTTGGTGATTAGCTCCATGTAATATTCATTCATCACTTAGTGACTTATCAAATCAGAAAGATATATTCTAATATGTATATCTTGAATACCAACTTGACAGTTGGTGATTAAAAATAATAGGAGTAAACAATACTAGTTATCACCACTCTATCTTGATTCACGAATGGCTTACTAACATTCCTAATAGGCCGCTTTGGTGTTGATGTAAGAAAAAGTCATTGTTATTACCTCTATAAATAATCTTCTTCTTAAGATAAATAATTAGCTTATTAATCTTTATATATTCATATAAATAAATTCATTTGATTCATATATCGAGATTATAATACCGTCGAGTGATTGCATAGATATTATCTATAAAATTTATTTACTATTTACTATCTTGCTCTATCTGCTCAGTATATTTAGTATAATTCATAATAAATATATTGGGCAGTGCATTCTACCCAAATAAAACATATTAAAATATATTAAAATTAAATTACTTATTGGCTAAAAATGCCATTTAGGAAAATATAAATTCTCGTCTGAGCATTACATATAAAAGAGTAAAATGCTTTTTTTATAAAAAAGATAGATGCATGTCTATATCAATATAAACAAATACTTGTATAAGTATATTATATAAAGTTTAATGCTCAAAAATATTAATCATTTTTTATTTTTCCAGATTTATACTGTAAAGACCTTTTGAGGTATTTTTCGTTTGTTATACTAATCAACAACGTCTTGAATAAGATGTAAAAATTAATATAAATCTAAAATAAGTTAATATATAAAGATGCTATAGTTATAGAAACATGTTTAATTAAAATATTATTTTGTAAATGAATTTTATATGAATAGCCTCACAAAAATGACAATGTATGCGGATGTATCAGATCAGTACTTTTATTGCTATGACACGAAATAATAATATTGACTATACTAATAATAGTTATTTTATATACTCATTTTAAGCTTACTAATAAAATTAAGGTTTAAGCACTATTGAGGTTTAAAGAATAAAATCTAGGATAGTTTTGTCTCTTAATGTAACTATAACTTTTATATAATTTAATAATTAATCTTAATATTAACTAGACAAGTACAAATATAAATTTGTTTTAATAAAAATAAAATTAAAAACATATTATATCAAAATTTAAGGTATTACTGCATAGAGCAAAAAAGACTATACCCAGATAAGTGTTAATCCATTGAAAATTATGCATCCTAGTTTATAACATAAGGATCGTTTCTCTAAGTAAGCACATAAGACTTTAATATAGAGAAAAAGCGTAACGTTAGTAAATACGATTTACGATGTCTTCTTTAATCACCTTCAAACCCAGTTGATGGAGTAAGTTTTTTCAAAAACGAAAATCACAGGTGTATGAATGAGTGCAATTATATTCATTCAGAAGAGACTGAATAGATAAATAGAATAATTTATTTGTAATTGTTAGTTAATACTCATTGCATAGATAAGTGACTAAAATAAAATTTTTAAATATAAAATCCTTTAAATATGAATAGTTTATAATTAACCTATTTTATTCAAGAAATAGTGAGTCACTAGAACGGAAGAGCAATTTAAATAATATAATATATTTGAGTATATAATGTCTAGATCATCTATTGTTTAGTTTTGGTGTTAAGATTTAAATCTTATGCCTTTAGTCTTGTTAAAGCAAGACGTGCTAGAGAATATCATTAACGTAATCAAGATGAGCGATAATAACATTACATGTAAGAGTCTCCTTTAGTAACTAAAACATAAAGTGAATTAGTATTAAAATAGCAACAAACTAGCAAGAACAAACTGATGATGGACACGTAATTTAAGGGTATAAAAATTGTATAAAATAAATAAAAATCATCAAGTTATGATGAAAGTCATTCTAAGAGAACTAATTAAATAATTAGTCTTTGAGATGCAATAGGTATGGAAATTATAGGACTTGAATGAATGATAGCATTACAAATAAAGTCAAGGATTAGTAGTTTAATAGTCTTTATCCATGTAAGATGTTCTATAGCAGTTATTAAAGGTAAGCTAAATATTAATCTATATAGCTATTTAACTCATACTACTTAAAATAGCTGAATATTATATAAAAACAATAGTAATTACATACTCACTTCCGTGTTTTTTTGCAAACACATAAAAAATATAGCCATATTATCATTAGCATACAATTATATGCCAATAGCGTTATTTATTCTAATATATAGTATGTTATGTGTGTTCTCTCAGCGAGAATATCTCAATATTTTATTATATGGACACATCATATTTCGTGAATTAAGCAACGTAATGTTATTAACTATACCACTATAAATTGATAAAATATGTAAAATATTAGAGAAAAGATTTTTTTGAAAAAAATTACAGATTAAATATATACCTTATAAAGTAATCCATAGTGATCATTATTAGAATAATAATTGGCTTAGATGAATTAGCCTATTGGAGGAATAGTATGCAAGAAAATCATAAAATCTTAGTTGTTGACGACGATATGCGACTACGAGCACTGTTAGAACGTTATTTAACAGAGCAAGGTTTCCAAGTGCGTAGCGTTGCTAACGCAGAGCAAATGGATCGTTTTTTAACTCGAGAATCTTTTAATCTAATGGTGCTAGATCTGATGCTTCCAGGAGAAGATGGTCTCTCTATTTGTCGACGTTTACGTAGTCAAAGTAATCCTATGCCAATTATTATGGTAACCGCTCAAGGTGAAGAAGTGGACCGTATCGTGAGCCTAGAGATTGGTGCTGATGATTATATACTAAAACCATTTAACCCACGTGAATTACTAGCGCGCATTCGAGCTATATTACGTCGACAAGCAAATGAATTGCCAGGTGCGCCTGCGCAAGAAGAAGCAGTGATTGCTTTTGGAAAATTCAAATTAAACCTTGGTACTCGCGAAATGTTCTACGAAGATCAACCTATGTCGCTTACCAGTGGAGAATTTGCTGTGTTAAAAGCATTAGTTAGTCATCCACGTGAACCGTTATCACGAGATAAACTTATGAAGTTAGCACGTGGCCGTGAATATAGTGCAATGGAACGTTCAATTGATGTACAAATTTCTCGACTGCGTCGCATGGTTGAGGAAGATCCTACACATCCACGCTATATCCAGACAGTATGGGGGGTTGGCTATGTATTCGTTCCAGATGGCACAAAAGCATAAAAAAATTTCTTTTTTAAAATGTATTTTTTCTAGACCTCATTGTCCACAAGAATAACATTAAGATATTTTTTACTAACTGCATATATTGATATGAGATTGACTGCAATTGCAAAATGATATATAGCGATCAACGATGTCGCAGCATGATACTTGCAAATATATCGATACTTGCAATATATCGTCAGCTAAGTGTTTCCCTCTGTGCTCCTTTTCACGAGCCAATAGAGATGCAACTAGAAGTCAACAAAACTCTCCGGCCGAGAGTTTAAGAATCTGGATCAAACTCCAGAATTCGTGGTGTTTTCTACTAATTAAAATCCATATAAGATAATTTCTCACTATTCTTCCATTATACTATAGAGACTAGATTAATAGTGATGAAAGAGGGGCTGGTGATTTACCTCTATTAAAAATTGACTGCTAGTAACACTTGAGCATGCTGCTGTGTAGATGTGAGTCAAGATATTGTTTCTCCTCCACTGTTTAAATATTAATCTTCTGATATGCGTGCCATTACAGTATCATTGATTCATATATCATAAGAGGTTAAGTTACTTGAAGATGACCGTATATTGCTGATGGCTGGAATCAGCTATGATCTACGCGCGTAGACAAATCTCACTCGTCTTGCAACCGAAATTGTGAGTATAAAAATAGATATTTAACCAAATTGAGCAATTAAGGATATTGAAGAACGCAAAGATATTATTAAGCGATTTATTGATTATTTGTGTGCAGGCTATAAATGCTCAACGAGACCAATTGTTTAAATGTTATACTTAGTGAGGTAGTAGAAAAATAAAATAGCTATAACTGCATGATTAAAACTTCTAAGTTAGCAGGTAACTCCATAGTGGGCATCCATACTTTTTATATAAAAATTGCTGTAGTAAACATACTAGTCAATGCAACTTTAACTATGGTAATAGTTGGATAAAATTTAGTAGTGGGTGTGAGTTAGTACGTGGGTGGTTTCAGGTTAAAGATGATGGAGCGGCAAGTGTTAATTCTGGAATGTTACGGCATTTGCTACAATATTTCGTACGAGGCGAACATTCACGAAGCATTATTGGTACTGCGCTAGGTCGATCGATTGTAAAAGGCATTATCGATTCGTCAAATATTGGCACTAGCAAGTGTAGATGGTTACTAACCTACGCTTATATTCCTTGACTAATTTTAATAAGTGAACCTGATAAATAAATAATCGAGAATAAAGCAATGCATATATCGTCACTGATAGAGTTTAGATGTATTATATAATATTTTAATGTATATTCATTCAGATAATATCAATTACATTTTGTGAATTGAAACTGAGCATTCCATGTAGTGTATGTAGTTTAGTGCTCTAAATAGTATTTACATATTTAATGATCAAAGATACTAATAGACATACATATAAGCTACTATTTATATTAATTTATTTCATATAATAAAATATGGAAATGATATTACAAGCATGATATTTGTATATGTTACTACCATTACTTAAAGTTACTTTTATATTAAGGCATTATAGATTGATGCTATTATGCTAGCGATATCCAAAAAATTAATATTTGTTATTATGTATATAACACAGTTTTAATATTCAAATTATTACATGTTGCGCTTATAAATGCAGAAAGAAATGAGTATTAAATATACTAACAGATATTGATCTTCCTTAAACTTAATAATATTGATTAACCATTGTATTGCAGAATAGTATATTTACTTAACGTTAAGTTTTTGCAAAAATGAATGTAATAATATATAGGAGATAAAGATATTTTATTAAATATTATCTCAAGCCACGGGTAAGTTACTCCATGGAGAAGAGAATTACATATGCTAAAAATCCACAAATGATTTAGGTTACTTTCTTTTTTATAAAGAAATTCAATTACACTATATCAATGGATGGTTATTATGTATAAATCGATTAGTGTATAGTATTTCTTCTTAATTATAAATAAACATTCCGGACCCTGTATAAGAATTATTTTCGCTAAAGTGAATAGACTTTAGATAATGATTACATTTAGTTGATACAAACAATTATCTCAATGAGATTACTAATTTATTCATATATTATCAGATCTTTAGTAATAAAGTCTAATACGTATGTCATGAAATACATTTCCTGTTCTTTTGATATTCAATCAACAACACTTCATTGAATCATTGCTATTTTAAGAAGGTTGTATATATCACCTTCACATTTAAGGTGATACTTAAAATTTGATATAAAACTAACAATTGACTTAAATGATGTGGACCTACATTAAATATTTGTGCTAATTCAGCATCTGCTAAAAGATGTTTAAAACGATAAATTTTCACTGATTTCTACATTGTGGTTGGAGTATAGTAATACAATTGATTTAATTTATATCATGGCACTCTTATAAAAGAGCGTTATTCTGTTTTATAAAATTTCAATTTTATTAAATTGCGCCGTTCTTTTTTATTAGGACGTCGATTTGCATGTGGTGTAACTGAATCGTTTATTTTGCGTATGATTGCAATTTTTTCTCGATTAACAATACTAACCTCAGTTTCTTTATATGCTTGCTGTGCCTCATATGCACTTCTACGTTGATGCATTAAAGATAGTACAATAACTGTACGTTCTTCATTATCTTGTCGTAATGTAATTTTAGCATTTAGTTCAACTATCTTACTTGGTTTGCTATAATTTCTATTATACTGTACTTTTCTACTTTTAATCATCTTTCTGGCCAGTGCTCGGGTTTTATAGAAACGCACAGCCCATAACCATTTATCTAATCGTATCGATTGATGGCTTATTACATGATCCTTCATCTGATTCTCTCTTCACAAGTTACTGTTATTAGCAGTTGATATAGAGGTTGTTATACAGCAGATCAGCATTATATTATAAAACTGATATACTTTTAAATAGATCGATATATAGATAGCAAATAATAAATAAAGGCATTATGTTGAAATATAATATTTAATTGAGTGCCATTGCAGGATTTATTACTTATCCTATTTGTTTTAGCTGTTGTCCTATTTTAGGAGAGGACAGAATAAAATCACTAGTATGCATAAAAAATAGTATTCAGATACTAATTAAGTTTGTATAAAAAATACACTATCCTACTAAGTTAGTGTAGTGTTACCATTTCATCAATTCATTTTATCTTAAAAATTTATATATTAAGTAAACTATATATTCAAATAATTACATTTAAATACTTATGTAATATTAGAAAAGATTATTAGGAAAACTAGCTAATTCTGCAGTGTATATTAATTACTCATATAATACACTATAAAATAATTTATAGAAGTATAAAATATAAAGTTAAGATAAGAAAATATAAAGAACTTTGAACATACATACACTTAATTCGTAAATATTTTATCGTATAATATTGTTACAATAGATATTTAATTAATAATATTAACATATCTTTACAAAATCACACGATATATAGATATTGATATAGAAAAATAATATGATATTATAATAATGTACATTTTTTCAGTGTTTATCTTATTTTATACATTATATAAAATTATTATAATATATAAATGTTTTGTATTTTAAAATACATTTATAGATACTAAAGTTATCTCTTTTTTTTAATAAAAATATTTAAGAGCTTTTCTTAATAATCCAGATATTCTGCGAATAGTAAAATCTACGCTGAAAAACGTATGCCCACCAATTAGTATGTTTAACATCCTCTCATGAATGAAAATATATGCTAACTAAAATTAAGATAATGCTCTGATCATGCCAATAAAAAATTTGCATTATATAAAATATGCTATGTTCCATCAATATTAAATTAATAATTTATCATTTCTCAAAATATGCTATACATCATCATATAAATGAAAGCGAGAATACCATTAAGAACGACTGAAATCATTCATATCTTTCATAATGATGAAATTAATAAATTAAAATAAGGTAAAGCATCTGGCCATTACTCAAGATCAAAAATATTTTTATAGATACTTAACACTATGTATTAAGATCTTATTTAAGAATAAACATTGCACATAAATATAATTATTTTTTTAAAAATACCAATCGAAAACTTATAGATTTTATCTCCTGCCTTAATTATATCTAGTAAGTCCATACATTACTATAAATTTAATATGACTAAAATACTTTCTGCGATTATATTTGCACATGCAATGAAGTCTTGTGATGAATATACAAACGCAGGATTTTTAAAATAAACCAATAAATAAGTCATCTAAATATACTGCTTATCTTATCTAGATTGAACTAAATATTGTTTTAAGAGTCAAGAAATAAAATAAAACTTTATAAAATATACTCCTCTTATACCAGGTCTGTGAAATTGATTAACATACCTATACATGAGATATATCAAACTATGATTTAAGCTAGTAAAACAATCTAAACTCCTGTATATTTCCCTATTGTAGTACATCAAATTAAAGAAATATTCACCGAAGACATCATCATGTCCGTACAAGAGATACAAAATAGTGTAGTAATTGTACCATATATACTATCATTCTTTACTTTACATTCATCTCAATCATCAATCATCTTAATGAAAATATGATATATAAATACAATCTTCCCTCTTATTTAATCATTTTATAAAACGACCAAAGAAACAAACTTAATCCATTTTCATCTATATCATAGATGTAAAATAGGTTACAAACATGTTAAGAGTGATATTAAAAATTTATTTACAAAACACTTTTTATAATTACCTCCTCTAAACTTATCTATCCTAAAAATAGGGCCTGTCTTACAATATTCTCTAGTTTGTCAATTAACCTATTGTTTTATAATATTTGCATTACTTGTAAAATATTAAAAAGCGAAGATATAAAGTTATAACTTCGATAAACTATAAATATGAGAAACGCATGTATACAACACTTATATTTTGGCTTCATCATCGCCATCATGTTGAGCAATAAATTAGAACAACAATAATGATTCATGTAATATAAAACATATAACATGACCTAATCATTTATTAGTCGCTCTAGAGAAAATACTTTTTATTACATTTAAAAATTATTAGTTTTCTAAATGCTTAAAAAAGATCTATAATCTTGATAAATAAGACTTCTATCTTCAAAGTGAATAACTCTCAATGAGAGGATGGCATAGCTTTATTTACATTTATTCAATGCAAATAGATCTCTAGGTATATTATTTTAAGTGCATTTCATGTCAAGCCGTATTACTTAAAAAATAAAATATGAAAAATACAATGATACTGATCAAATCACATTTACTTCTTATAACACATCAATATTTCAGAAAGTCAAAAAATTATATTTAGCAAATGAACCGAGTGAAAAATATATTGATCTTTTATATTACAAGATGAACTGATCAATATATCTACTATATTCATAGTATAAAATACTGAATAACTTAATTAGGATTGATATCCTAAATAGCAACATTATAATTTCTAATTTTGACTTGGCATCTCTCAATTTTTAAATTCAGGCAACACATTATGCATAACCTGAAATCAACTACAATATCTAATCTACCATCCGCATTAGTACTTAAGTAGATCTCAATTCAGAAACTGAATTACAAAAAAACGAGAAGATTGACTACTACCGTAAATCCTAACTATACTACTAACATCAAAAATAGTGCCTAGTATCTTACGCTGGAATAAAGTATTTTAAAAAAACTTCAGTGCATACTTTAATTAAATACCATATTTCATCAATAAACTATCTGATTAAATTAAGCATTTAACAGACCATTCTAATATCAATTGAAATGCTCTATAAAATTAAAATAATAAAACAATATATTCTTTGGCTTTATATATAAATCGTATATACTAAAATTATATATTAATAAGCCAATATAAAAGTTAGGAAAAGTAAGAAAAATTTTCAATACTACGTAGATATGAATAACAAAGTCATTTTATGGTAGAGATCGTTAAAGTAAATTAACATATAATTCATTCTGTTTTATAAGCTGGATTATATCATGATATAATATATGATATTATTATTTACTATAATAGGATAATTAAACGCATCCTCCAGTAAATCTTGAAAATGCGTTAACGAGGATATTAAAAAACTTCAAATCAATACATTGATATAGCCAATTCTCATATTACTAAAGATAACAAAGTAAATACATCAGCAAAAATCTCTGATAATCTTGATCAGTAGCGTGTATATTTATCTCTTTAGGTATGTTATTCATCCAATATTCGACTATATTTCCAAGATCAATATAATAGTTGAAACAACAAGATAGGTTATGCGTGAGATTAAAAATAGATAAATAAATTGCGTTAAAAAACTCATATCGGAGATATGACAATAGAGATATGATATAAAATCAATGCAATTAGTACTTAAAATATTAAAGATATCACGTAAAATATAACAGATCATATAAACTAACTTTGATCTGACGTATCTATATAAATAAAATTGCTGAAGCTATTAATCATATAATATTATTTAAGAAAAAATTTTACACTTTAATAGTGTAAATATGGCACCTAGATCAAGTAACGAGGAATAGTTCTTTATATAGCAAAGCTATGTACAATGTTAGCGTATTAAGTATGAGGATTAATATAATAGATTTATACTAAAACAGTACAACAAATCAGAAATAGCTAGATCTTAAAGACTTTCGATGACCATTTTATTATAAGTCTTTATTTTAAAAAATGAAATATACTCTAATTTATATGAGGATTATCTTATTTATAGTCAATTGGCTTATTTCTAGTAATTTACAGAAGGCGTTATAAACTCAATATTTAGTATACTTAATATACCACTTATTAAGTATTATTAATTTTTATTAATTGTCTCATGCTAGTTCTGCACTCTGGTTTTTATCCTTAAATTAATTTCTCTTTTTTTATCGTATGTGATATAAATTATCATATTATACTGAAGCTAAAATATATTATAATTTTATTATAAATAAAAGACTCATCATAATACTCATAATAAAGTTTGATTTCTAACGATTTGTATATCTCATTGCGTAGCAATCGTGACTCGATAAGTACAGTATAGTTTTTATTTTACAGCAATACTATTTATCTATAAAATAAATTAGATTATTAATCTACATTTATAAAAATACATTAATGATTCTATCTAAGATAGCGAAGACTTAACTTGCTATGCATAACTAACGGTGTATTTCGTTTTAATCCAGATGCCTATATCATAGTCTTCCATTGTTCATCACGATGACTACGATTACTCAACAGTAAGGGACTTTCCTCTTCTAGGTAAAGATATTGATCTTTTTTTCGAAATATATACAAGTGCCTGCATGTGTATGCCTGTTCCTAATACAAATTTTATTAACATTATTAAAATGAAACAAGGTGGATTAAATAAATCATGATCTTTTAACCTTCTTTCAGTTATTGACACAATCAAGCAAGAAATATACATGAAGAAATGCTTTATAATCAATCTTGTATATAAAATATTGAGCAACACGTAATAAACAATTTTGATGAGCTCCATTCAATTTCTAGTATTTTATAATGATGCACAGTTAGTCTAACTAAATAATTTATGCGCAATGTCTTAAGAAATAAGATGCAATCAGTCATCAGTAAGACAACCATATTTAATGGAGTCACAAAAACATTATTCCATGCAAGTGACCGAATGCTTAATAAGAGATACGTGAAGCATTGGTTTATTATGCAATAATTATGATAATCTATCATTACTACAATTTTGTTTTGTAGCAGATAACATACTTTTTAGGTGAGGCCTTAATGGCCATCGAAATAGTAGCACACCTAGTGAAGGAGAAGATTTACAGATGTCTAAAAACTTTGTCCCACTCCTCAAGACACAGAAGATTGCACTAGGGATTGAATATGACGGGAGTCGTTTCTATGGCTGGCAACAGCAAAAGGAATTCCTTAGTGTACAAAGCTGCTTAGAACAAGCGCTTAGTAAGGTAGCTGATGAATTAATCAAAGTATTATGTGCAGGACGTACTGACACAGGAGTACATGCTACAGGACAAGTTGTACATTTTGTAACTAGCGCACGACGCAAAGATGTAAATTGGGCTACAGGAGCAAACTTTTATCTTCCTCCTGATATTGCTGTCCGTTGGGTAAGTACTGTATCCGACGATTTTCATGCGCGTTATAGCGCTACGGCACGCCGCTATCGTTATCTTATCTATAATCATCGTAACCGTTCAGCAGTATTCCAGCAAGGTGTTACTCATTTTCACTATCCACTCAATTCTATTCGTATGCATCGTGCTGCTCAATTTTTGCTAGGCGAAAACGATTTCTCTTCATTTCGCTCTGCGCAATGCCAATCGAGTACGCCGTGGCGTCACGTAAAACATATTAAAGTCACGCGTCAAGGAAATTATATTTTAGTAGATATTAAGGCCAATAGCTTCGTACATCATATGGTACGTAATATTGTCGGGAGTCTGATGGCAATTGGATGCAGTAAGCAAGATGAATACTGGCTGGCCGAGCTTTTAAAATTGAAAGATCGTAAGTTAGCCGCAGCAACTGCCAGAGCTGAAGGTTTATATTTAGTGTCAGTGGATTACCCTAATCACTTTGCTATCCCACGATCACCAATAGGGCCTATGTTTTTGCTAGAAGATTAAATACCAGTATTTGCCATATTTTTATTGACTTTTATGTAAGAATAAATAGCCGACGTGAATAATAAAATTAATAATGTCCATGAAGTTTAATAATAATTTTTATTCATACATACTCATAGTCATTTTACTGATTAACTCATAAAATAAGAAGCAATATTAGTATAGATGATTTTGCTCATCATATTTTATGATACTAGTTTATGCTAACGTTTTGCTTTACAGAGAAAGCATATTTTGCTTTTTCAAGTTTTGACATGCTTTCGTAATTACTAATAAAAGAGCTTTAATATCGGATATTATATTATGAGTTATGATAAGTGATAAATGATTTATTATATAGTTAATTATACTTTGAACTATTGGATCTAAATCCATTTGACTGAAAAATTCTAGGCTTATCTAAGCCAGTATAAAAATCATATTGGCATTTTTATGTATAGTATAATTAATACACTATTTTAAATAAATCCTTGTTATTTATGTTAGGTCTTTTAGTACTTAGCAAACTCTACTAATAGGGAAAAAGTAAACTGTTAATATATATTTTATTATTTAAGTGCTAATATAAAAAGGCTAAAAATCTTGGTCTGATGTTTATCAGAAAAAGTCAATATATTTCCTGTTATTTTAGTTGTATCCGTTTTTATATACAAGATCTCTACTAATATAATTTAATATACATTTATTTTTCTACCATTATAAAGTGTCCTTTTTAAACAAAAATGCATAGAGGACTAGCTTTTGGCTAGTTAGCATAGAAAGGTTATACATGAGCTGGATTGAACGAATTCTTAGTAAAAGCAATATTACAAAAACCAGGAAAGTAAGCATTCCTGAAGGAGTATGGACAAAATGTGATGGATGTAGCCAAGTCCTATATCGTGCTGAGCTTCAGCGAAATTTGGAAGTCTGTCCTCAGTGTGATCACCACATGCGCATGACAGCACGCATGCGTTTACAAACTGTACTAGATAAAGGAAGCAAAATCGAATTAGGTAGTGAGCTAGAGCCGAAGGATATTCTAAAATTTAAAGATTCTAAAAAATATAAAGATCGTTTAGTGGCTTCACAGAAAGCTACTGGCGAAAAAGATGCATTAGTAGTAATGAAAGGCATGTTATACGATATGCCGATTGTCGCAGCTGCTTTCGAATTCTCTTTTATTGGTGGATCTATGTCGTCCGTAGTTGGTGCACGTTTTGTGCGTGCAGCCGAGAAATCACTAGAAGATCACTGCCCACTAGTTTGTTTTTCCGCTAGTGGAGGAGCACGCATGCAAGAAGCGCTGATGTCACTAATGCAGATGGCAAAAACTAGCGCTGTACTAGCTAGAATACAGGAACGTGGTTTACCTTATATCTCTGTACTAACCGATCCAACAATGGGTGGCGTATCTGCCAGCATAGCGATGCTTGGCGATATTAATATTGCCGAGCCAAAAGCACTAATAGGTTTCGCTGGACCACGCGTTATTGAGCAAACCGTCGGTGAAAAATTACCGCCTGGCTTCCAACGCAGTGAATTTTTAATGGAAAAAGGCGCTATTGATATGATCGTTCGTCGGCCAAATATACGCCGAACCCTTGCGAGCATTCTTTCTAAGCTAACCAATAAACCACAACCTCATTTTGAATGAGGTATCCTGATTATTACTCGATAAAATCAAGTCGATACTTAATCTACAGGAAAAGAAATGACACACGTGACAGCTAGTTCCGAGAATATTAAAAAATAACAAATCAACTCTAGGCATAGCAATATATGCAAATATACCAGATACCACGATCTCTATCTCCATTAAATCAATGGCTTGATTATATACAACATCTACATAGCCAGACTATTCAACTCGGACTAACACGTGTCAAACAGGTTGCATCGAATCTTGAATTATTAACTCCTGCAGCAATAGTATTTACTGTGGCTGGCACTAATGGAAAGGGGACAACCTGTTGCGCACTAGAAGCTATACTGTTAAATACAGGCCTACGCATTGGAGTCTACAGTTCTCCACATCTACTGCGTTATACTGAACGTATACGCATCCAAGGAAAAGAAATAATGGAAGCGCAATTGATTCACGCCTTCTCAGCCATTGAGAAGGGACGTGAAGAAACTGCATTAACTTATTTTGAATTTAGCACTCTTGCTGCATTACATGTATTTAAGCAAGCTCAGCTAGATGTCGTGATTTTAGAAGTTGGTTTAGGTGGACGATTAGATGCGACTAATATTATAGAACCCAATGTCGCAATAATTACGAATATTGCATTAGATCATACCGATTGGTTAGGCAAAGACCTTGAAAGTATAGGGAGAGAAAAAGCAGGTATCTTCCGCGCCTCCAAACCGGCTATTATAGGTGACGTTAATATACCAGAAAGTATATGGCAAGTCGCAAAAACACTCGATACACAGATTTATAAAATGGGGGTCGCTTGGCATTATAGAGAACAAGGCAAGTATTGGCAGTGGGAAAAAGACGAAACGTTATTAACTGATTTACCGATACCAAATATACCTCTAGTGAATGCAGCTACAGCAATTGCTGGATTAAGTTATTCCTCATTAAATATTAGCTATCAAGCAATTCATAACGGGTTAAGACAAACAATGTTGCCTGGCCGTTTTCAATTCGTATGCCAAGAACCAAGATTAATCCTTGATGTAGCGCATAACCCGCATGCAGCACGATATCTATCTATATGCTTATCAAAAGTACCACGAAAAGGCGGTAAAGTTCGTGCTGTCATCGCCATGATGTCAGATAAAGATATTCCTGGAACCATATCCCACCTATGTGAGCAAGTAGATGAATGGTATTGTGCGTCACTGGATAATCCTAGAGGAGCTACCTCTGCATTACTATCAGAGTATTTGAAATACTCGCGTCAATTTATTGATGTAGAAACTGCTTGGAAAAAAGCAATGCAAGATGCCCATAAAAACGATATCGTTATTGTCTGTGGATCGTTTGATACCGTAAGTAAAGTGATGGTATCCTTACGAGCGCCACATGATTTGGATAATTCATGACTTGGATTGATTATGTAATATTAACATTAGTGCTATGTTCTGCCTTGATAAGTCTCATTCGAGGTTTTATTCAAGAAACATTATCGTTGTTAACATGGGGAAGTGCGTTTTTTATTGCCGGCCATTTTTACTATTATCTTGCAGGATATTTCATGTATTTTAAAAATGAAATTGTAAGAAATAGTCTCGCTATGATTATTTGTTTTATCATGACGCTTATAATTGGAGCTATAAGTAATTACGTGATGCACTTTCTAGTAGAAAAAACAGGCATATCTGTAATTGATAGAGTCTTTGGGCTTTTTTTTGGCGTATTACGTGGCATACTAATCGTTGCAATCATCCTCTTCTCTATAGAAAATTTTACTATTTTCTCACACAATCAAGATTGGAAACAATCTCAACTTATTCCTCTATTTCAGTATACCATCAATTGGTTTTATAATTACTTACATAACATGTCTCGTTTCTTTTAATTATATTCGACAGTGAAATATAATCATATATAGCATTATGGGTCGAATTTTTTTAGATAGATTAATTTATAATAAGATAATTATGTATATACATAATAAATAAAGTATGTTATATATCATCACAATTAATGCTTAATGGTATTCTATCTACGTAACATCAATGGGTTAGTCAAACTTGTTATATGCATATTTTATACTGTAATTATAAGGAAAAATGGATATTTAGCATATTTATTATTAAATACATGTCTTGATATTTAGTACATAATAATCTTAAAATGTCTATATGCCTACGTAATATATCGTTGTACTAGCAAACAATGAAAATAGATATTAATTCATCAAGCACATGATAAATTATTTAATATATGCTCTTTTAATTTCAATATTACATATCATTATGAGTTTTAACACAAAATACTTGTTACGTCTCTATATGAATTTTTTATTTTACTTGTGTGGATGCAAATATTTTAATAATTGTATCGTCTGCCATATATAATTAACTGTGCTGTAATTATATATGTAATGAAGTTATAAATTACGATTTATTTATATACCTATATGAAACCGGCATTTATTTTCTCACTAAGCCTAACTAAATACTAGCTATATAGATGGTTATAATGAGTACCTTTTATATTATAAATAAGTGCATAATAAATACGTTTAGCTTTGAATTGTTGTCTAATGTCATGATAGGTATAGTACATTTTATTATTAATAAAGATTACTGATTACATCAGTATACACAACAATTAATCACTCATCTGTTCCTATTTAACTATATCTAATGTTTCGCATTAAAATATAAAATTTTTACTATAAAACTATAGTATATATTGAAATATTCTATGAATAAAAATATTGTTTCCTTAAGATCATAATCACGATATAATAAATATATAATGACGTCACACTATAGATTATTCGCAATCAAGATATGGAAAAGTGTTGTAAAAGCTGCTATATAGGACGAGCTATCATAATTTTCATATCAATAATTAATCTTACATACATCTTTGTACTATACACTAAATACTCAAGACGCACACGTCGTGTCATAAGATATATTTTAGTGTATGTTATTAACAACATAAAAAACTTTTGTAGCATAAAGTGTGTACAGTACATAAGTGATCTTTAATCAATCTATGTCATCTATATTAAGTAAGTATACCGGGAGTCTTTGTTATTTAAAATATGATAATACAATGTTTATAACAAAAACTAGCATTTTAAACATAAACAAACCGATAGACAATAATCGCGCAATAGATATAAATGAGAATATTATTGGCATTGAAAGTATTTTATTACAAAATCCATCCTATTTAATTGCAAATTATATGAATGCCAAGCAATGAAACATCTAACATACCTATTTAGGATGTAATATCTTATATCTCATTTAAAAGCTGAAGTAAAGCTATCTATAATATTTTATTATTATGATCACATGATCAAACATGGCTATATAAAACACAAAGCTAAAAATATTTAAATATATAGTAAAGTTTAAGCGCTACTTTAAGCAGACTGCAGTATATATTGCAATGCGTCGTTTTCTCTAGTTTACTTATCACATTCTATAAGAAATCAACTCTAAATCAAATAATCATGCCAAGGTAGAGGACTGCTTTATGAAACGACTTATCATTGGTATTTCTGGTTCTAGCGGTGCTATCTATGGGGTACGTCTTTTACAGGTATTACATAATGTAGAGGAAGTAGAAACCCATTTAGTGATTAGCCATGCTGCTAGACAAACTCTAGCTATAGAAACTGCTTTGAGCTTACGTGAAGTGCAAGCATTACCTGATGTAGTGCATGATGTACGTAATCTTGCTGCTAGTATATCTTCTGGTTCCTTTAAAACATCAGGTATGGTTATCTTGCCATGCTCAATTAACAGTTTGTCGTGTATCGTTCATAGCTATAGCGATAACCTACTCATCCGCGCTGCTGATGTAATATTAAAAGAACGCAGACCTTTAGTGTTATGCGTCAGGGAAACACCTTTGCATATAGGTCACTTGCAATTAATGACTAAAGCTGCTGCAATGGGCATAATTATTATGCCTCCAATGCCGGCCTTTTATCACTTACCCAAAAGTGTAGATGACATTATTAATCAGACTATCAATCGGATTATTGATCAATTTGATATTGTATTGCCAGTAGATCTCTTTTCCCGCTGGGATAACACGCACTAATCGAAATGATGATAAATTATCCAATTTATATAACTGCTATATATCACTACTAGTATTAATACATAATGCTTAATATACTCAATAGTATCTTGCATAAATATTCTTAGTAAATGGCAAGACAAGTGAACAATCTATATTTAAGAACAATGATTAATTGAATATTTAATTCATTACATTTAAAACAATAAATTTAATATTTGATACAATGCATCCTATAAAAATAATTAACATTATTCTAGTAATTTTTTTTCACTAAGATATTAAATTAATAAATAATTTTTTAACAAATATCATGGAAAATTCAATTTAAAAAATACTAATATTTGATTTTTAATTAAGGCTATATAAAATATAGTATATACAATATTTAAGAAGTGAATATGAGTGCTAACAGTTAAAAATACACTTGATTTATTTTATTTTATTTTTTTTTAAAATTTTATTGTTTTTAAAGTGATTAAATTTTTATAAACACATTATTGTGTATATCAATCAATAATAAAGATTATTGCTTATCATAAGTTAGTTATAAATTTAGAAATGCTAATATTTCAAAAATAACTAGTCTATTAATATAATTTATTTTTCTAAAAATTTTTCTTATTATATTAAACGCGATCATGTTTTTCAAAAAATAATAACGTCCTTAATAAGAAAGTCCTTAAAATTAATAGCTAAACTTGCTGAGGTGCTTAATAACAAGAAAAGGAATGCAGTGAATGTTATATAATCACAAATAAAGATCTATTAAAAATTTTTTATTAATTGATAAAGATAGGTAATATTTACATACTACTATTTATTTGGTATGGCGATGAATATCTGATTTAAAAATAATGTATACAATATCAGAGTTAAAAATACTTTATGCTACTTGATATACAAAATAAAATCATTGCTTATAACTTCTATATAGCAGCAAAAAATTTAACACTGTTTTTTCATATTTAATATATATTATTGTTTTATAGTAAACGATACATTAAAAATGAGCAATATATAATTTAATTTAAAGTTAATTTTCTTTATTATTAATTAATCAAATAATTTTAAAAATTTTAAGAGTGTATTGTAAAAAAATTACAATTTATTTTTTTTGTGATGTATTAATCGCTTGCGTTTACGCAACTGATTTGGCGTTAGTATATTACGTTTTCCAGAAAAAGGATTGTCTCCCTCTTTGAATTGAATACGAATAAGTGTTCCCATTACTTTTAGTGAATAACAAAAATAATTCATTATATATCGTTTATATGTATCAGGTAAATTGCTTACCTGATTACCGTGAATCACTACAATGAATGGATTATAGCCACCAGAATGAGCATATTTGAGTTTTATGCAGCGACCACGTACTAGTGGTGGCTTATGATTTTTAACAGCTCTTTGCATGATTTTAGTTAGTGTTGAGGTATTTACACGATTAGTAGAACTAGAGTAAGCCTCTAGTACTGATGTAAATAAATTACCGACTCCGCTGCCATGTAAAGCAGAGATAAAATGCACTCGAATAAAATTAATAAATCCCAATCGTAAATCGAGCATTTTCTTGACATTTTCACGGTCTTGATTACACATGCCATCCCATTTATTTACTACAATGACTAATGAGCGACCACTATTGAGAATAAAGCTGAGTAGTGATAAGTCCTGATCAGAAATACCTTGACGCGCATCGATTACTAGTAGCACTACATGAGCATTTTCAATAGCCTGTAAAGTTTTAATTACAGAGAACTTCTCTATTTTTTCCTTCACTTTTCTGAATTTTCGAGTCCCAGCAGTATCGATAAGTACATATTCACGTTGATCACGTACCATGGGAATATAAATACTGTCACGAGTAGTGCCTGGCATATTATACACTAATACTCGCTCTTGGCCAAGAATACGGTTAGTCAATGTAGATTTACCTACATTTTGTCGACCAACAATTGCTAATTTAATTGGCAAATCTTTCTTTTTAGAATCATCTTCTAGCTTTTTTTCTCCATCTTCATCTTCGAGATCTTTTTCATCCCAATATGCAATTTTAGCCTCTTCTTGAGTGAATCCAATATCTTCTTCATTTTTAATGAGAAAAGACACTAGTATGTTATCAATAAGTTCTCTAACACCATGGCCATGTGTAGCCGAAATAGTATAGACCTTACCTATACCTAACGAAAAAAAATCAGCGATAACTATATTTGGATCTAATCCATCGATTTTATTAATAATTACAAAGGTTATTTTATGTCGTTTTCGTAAATGTAGAGCAATGTCACGATCTGCTTGCATGAGACCAACACGAGCATCAACCATAAATAGCACAATATCAGCTTCTTCAATAGCTACTAGAGACTGCGCCACAATATGCATGTCAATCTCATCTTCTTGGCTATTAAATCCACCAGTATCTATAATGATACATTCATTGCCAGAAATTTTAGCACGACCATACTGACGATCACGTGTCAATCCTGGATAATTTGCTACTAGCGCATTGCGTGTCTGTGTCAAGCGATTAAACAAGGTTGACTTGCCCACATTCTGGCGCCCAATTAACGCAACAATAGGTATCATTATTGAAATCTCATTATGATTTTATCATCAACGTATTACAACATTATAAAACGAGATCTAAATTAAAGATTAAAACTATAGTTAAAAAATATAAAAAGTTTATAAAAGTATTTATAAAGCATTTTCCTTCTTTAACTTCTAAAAGATTGAAAGAAGTATGTTCTTTAATCCCCATCTTAGCACTGCATTTGCTTGGTTATGCATAATAATTTATCTATCGAATCATATTAATACTAAATGTCAAGTACTAAAATATTGCAATGATCATAGCTAATTGGTAAAAGCATATATTGTGCCATCTCGTGCCTGAATTACTATTTTATCATCTATGGCCAATGGAGTAGCAAGGAAGCCAGATGTATTGACTAGATTTTGTGTGACAAAATGGCCATCGTCTGCATTTATCCAATGCAGATATCCTTTGTCGTCTCCAGTTACTAAATAACCATTTAATATTACCGGTGATGTAAATTTTCGATGTAACAGACTATCTTGTGTCCATATTATCTGGCCATCTTTAGTTTTAAGAGCTAACAGTCGATCATTATAATCGACTATATAAATACTTTCTTTATCAACTATCATGTCCTTGACTGAACTTAATACACGTTGCCATAAAATATGACCGGAATACAGATCTATCGCTGTTATATTTCCATTATAACCTAATGCATAAATAATTCCTTCAACGATTACCGGCGTACTATCTATATCATTTAATCTAGTGATTTCAGTTGCACCGAGAGGTTGAGCAATATATGTCTTCCAAATAAGTTGACCTTGCTGCAACAATACTGCGCTGATATAGCCATTATCACCACCAACGACAACTATATTACCATCAGTAGCTAATGCTGATTCACCACGTAAAGACAGTGATGGACTGTCTAGACTCACTGTCCACTTGAGAGCACCATCTAATTCATTTAACGCCTGCAATTGACCATTCGAAGTATGGATAAGTATCGTCCCATTGCTAATTACTGGAAGGGATATGACTTCTCCAGAAACCTGGACATGCCAAGCTAAACTGCCATCAGAAGTATTCAAAGCATAAACTATTGCTTTTTCACTGCCAATATAGATTTTATCATTCGATACCGCTAGACCTCCTGATAACATTGCAGATCCGCGGCTATTAAAAAAACCGGTATACTTAGTGAGATCAACTTTCCATTTTTCATATCCCTGGCGAGTATCGATAGCTTTTACTATACCGTAGCGATCAGCAGCAAAAAGAGTATTATTCTGGTATGCTGGACGTAGATAAGAGTAATACCGCCCTATACCATGACCAACAGAGGCGCTCCAAATATTATTCGGAATAAATTTATTTTTAACTTTTATCAATGGATCAGTATTCGCTGAGCCGTTTTCACGATTAAATAGTGAACAACTACTCAGCAAATAAAAAGAAACCAACCCAACTAAAAGTATTTTAGGTAATTGCATAAGATCACCTTAGTTGGATAAGTCGTTTAATTTTATATGCAATACAATCTTAAGTGGTCTATAACTATGAGACTCAAACCCTTGACTATATGCATTGCGTGCACCTTGAATATCACCTGTAGCCAATAACACATCACCGTATGTATTTTGCACTAACCCTGACCAGCTGGCATCTTTTATTTTGTTTAGTGTTTTGAGTGCATTATTATATTTTTTTTCCTGTAACTGAACACGGGCAAGACATAAATTAATTTGCACAAGCAAGTTCTTGTCCTTAGTCTTACTTTGTATCTTCTCGAGTTTCTGTTCTGCTTTAGCAAAATCATTTTGTTTAATCAAATGATTCGCTAACTGCAATGCGGCTAATACACCGTAAATATTATTATTATTATCAATAAATTGCTCAACTATTACGAGATCGGATTGTTTACCAGTCACTATATAATTGCTTACTTCCTGATAAGATTGTGATACTGGAAGGAGATTAACACTATGATAGCTTGTCCAGTAATACAAACTAATTACGCAAACAATTCCGAGTGCCACTCCTATTACTATCAGTGTAATGTTATTATCTACGAACCAACGACAAATGTTAACTCGTTTTTTTTGAGTCACATTAATTTCCATAGTGTCTTTCTCCATAATGTAATATTTGAGATAGACGAGTAACAGTTTCACTTTGTGCTAGCATTTCTTGTTGACCATTTTCCATATTTTTTAGTACTACCTTTTGTGTGACAACTTCGTTCTCACCTAATATTAATGCGATACGTGCCCCCCATTTATCTGCACGTGTGATCTGTTTTTTAAAATTTCCTTTGCCGTAGTTTGTCATCAGTTTTAAATTTGGTAATGCCTCGCGTACTTGTTCTGCTAGTTGTATCGCGTTGCTCTTGGTGCCGATTCCATAAGAAACAATATATATATCAATCGTTGGTTGAACAGTAAAATCAGGATAAATAGCTTGTACTAAACATACCAAACGCTCTAACCCAATAGCAAATCCAATAGCGGGCACGTAGTTTCCGCTAAACTGCTCGATAAGACCATCGTAACGTCCTCCTGCACACACAGCACCTAATGAACCAATATCAGTCGTTACCCATTCAAATACTGTCCGATTATAATAATCTAAACCTCGTACTAATCGTTCATTAATAGTGTATGAGATACCAGCCTGTGATAATAAGGTACATAGACCAGTAAAGTGATCACTTGATTCAGAATCTAAGTATTGTGATAGACGTGGAGCATCATTTAGCAATGTTTGCATTTCAGGATTTTTAGAGTCCAGAACCCGCAACGGATTACGGTACATACGACGCGTACAATCTGCGTCTAATATGCTGACGTGCTTTTCAAGAAAAGTGATCAGCATATTGCGGTAGTGTGCACGCGTCGATTGCGAACCAATACAGTTAATTTCTAGTTTTATGTGTTCAGCTATTCCCAGTGTTTTCCAGCATCGAGCAGTCAGTAATATTAACTCAGCATCAATATCTGGACCGGCTAGGCCAAATACTTCCGCCCCTAATTGATGAAACTGTCGATAACGACCTTTTTGTGGGCGCTCATAACGGAACATAGGTCCAATATACCAAAGACGTTGTTCTTGATTGTAGAGTAATCCATGTTCTATAGCAGCGCGAACACAGCCAGCCGTACCTTCTGGACGTAAAGTTATACAATCGCCATTACGATCATTAAAAGTATACATTTCTTTTTCTACAACATCAGTCATCTCGCCAATTGCACGTTTAAATAATGACGTCTTCTCTGCAATAGGTAATCTAATTTCACTATATCCATAACCCTCAAGAACGCGCTTGAGGATACCTTCTATTCGCTGCAATAAGGCTGTGTCTTTTGGCAAATAATCCTTCATGCCTCTAATGGCTTGAATATTCTTCACTACACAAGTTCTCTGTCAGTTATAGGTCAAGATTTTATAATAGTAACTATATGTAGACCAATATTAAATATAGATGCCATATTCTTCTACTCATGGCTTATAAGAAAGTGGAAAATACCACCGTATCATTAACAAAAATTAATTTTTATAAAAGACTAATTGAGATACGGTTAGCTTCATCTAGCATCGATGCCTTAGCGCGGATCTTCGCTTCTAATTTCTTAATGATATCCTCATTATCAAATCGCTCTTTCTGACGTATACCATCTTCATAGAAACTACTCTTATTATGGCCACCAGTAACACCCAATGTTGATACCACTGCTTCTCCAGGTCCATTAACAATACAACCAATAATTGATACATCCATTGGTGTTATAATATCATCAAGACGATGTTCTAAGGTATTCAAAGTACCAATAACGTCAAATTCTTGACGTGCACAGGTGGGGCAGGCAATAAAATTGATACCACGTGCGCGTATGTGCAATGATTTTAGTATATCAAAACCAACCTTTACTTCTTCCATGGGATCTGCAGCAAGAGAAATCCTTAGCGTGTCACCGATGCCCTCAGATAGCAATAACCCTAAACCTATTGCTGATTTAACCGAACCGCTGCGTATACCACCAGCTTCAGTAATGCCAAGATGTAGTGGTTGATCAATACGCGATGCCAGTAAACGATAGGATTGCACTGTCATAAATACATCAGACGCTTTGATACTAACCTTAAACTGGTCAAAGTTCAGGCGATCTAATATGTCCACATGACGCATGGCAGATTCTAGCAAAGCTTCCGGTGTTGGTTTTCCATATTTTACCTGTAAATCTCTCTCTAGAGAACCACCATTAATTCCGATACGAATGGGAATGTTTTTATCACGTGCACAATCTATTACCGAACGGATACGTGATTCATTTCCAATATTTCCAGGATTTATACGTATACCATCTACACCATATTTAGCTATCTGCAACGCAAGACGATAATCAAAATGTATATCAGCAATCAGCGGAACATTCACTCTCGGTTTGATGATTTTAAATGCTTCAACAGCTTCCATATTAGGAACTGCAAAACGGACGATATCGGCTCCAATACGTTCTAATGCATTAATTTGATTCACTGTAGCAGTGACATCAATTGTTGGTGTGTTAGTCATAGACTGGACTGTAATCGGCGCACCATCACCAATAGGTACTTGACCAACATAAATACGTGTTGATTTTCGGCGGTTGATAGTCGCTTGATTATACATGGCTTTACTCTCCACTGCTTCTCTGTAATGACGATAACTAATATGCAATTACTGTAGAAAATACTGCGACAAGCGCAACATTGTAATGGGATATACTAGCTTGCCTTAATCAAATCATATAAATATTAAAGCTTGACGACAGTAAAATAATTTACTGACAAATTTGTATAACATGCTACCGTATGCATTCAATTTACTACTATTCTTTTAAAGACTATGGTATAAACTTTCTATGTAGAATACATTACCCTGAAGTATTAATTAATACTACTATTAGTAGACCTTTAGTAATACAGTAATCAATGCTATACATCTATCTAAAATAATTAGGTTGTGTCTACTGCGTAATTTAGAGTAGTTTTTTCTGAATAAATAACGTTAAATATAAAAGCTATAGATTAGGTAAGTCACTATTTCCTATGGTGTAATGCCAATTTGAATTTTGGCATTATCGTATGATCAGCCCGCAACACACTAAACAGTACCCGTTTACCTTCAGTGTGTTTTATCTGTGTATCTAACCTATCCACTATAGTAGTAATGCCTTTTTGCTGTGGATTATCATCCTGCCACCACCAAAAACAAGTTAGGCCGAGAATTATTAACACTCTTATCCAAGTACCGCTCATTATCTGCAATTACTTAATACAAAAGTATGTATAGGAGTAACTTTCGCTATTTTATTTCAGTATCTGCTCAAGTGACTTCTCAGATGAAATGATTACTTCATCTTCTGTAAGATGCACTAATTTAGCGCAAGAACACATACAGCCACGTACAAAAGTAATCCCCCTAGATCTTCTAGGGATGCTATTTTCCTCTATAAGCGCGCATAGTAGAAATTTTGAGGCACTGGCGCTATGCTACCGTCTGATGACCTAAACCGAGTTTTACACGGGTTAAAGTAGGCGTTGGCTTGTCGTTTTCATAGATGCATTGTTATTTTTAGAAGGTCCAATATTCATTGGATAATAATTGATGGAACTGTTTAGATTGTAGAGAAATTTATGTTAATTTTTTTCCTAGCCTTGAACAAAATTATAACCTTCTAATAATCGGGTGAAATGAATTTATAATCATAAGTTACTATTTAAGCTATATAATAAAACATATCAAGTACTGTAAAACACAATTACAGCTGTCTTACGATTAATTCCTACTATGCATGTGCCATGTTATTACCGTAACAGTCAAATACCTTTATTAAGATCGAAGCATCTAGTTTATAAAGAACTTTAGTCCTATATTGTCATTAGCTTAATTTGACAATAATTAGTATTTACGCCTTCATTCATTCTATTCCTGCAACTAAGAAATCTATAACACCGTTCTACATTTTTCTTATACTTTTATTTATTAACTTAAACTGCAAATAAACACACCGTCATTATTCATTATTATATCGAATATAGACGTTTACATATATCCTCATTATAGTCAGCAATCGTGCGAGCTATAATATTAATACATAGCACGCTATACTCTAACTGAATATGCAATAATTTTATGAGTCTAAGATGAATATATGCTCTATATGATATTGTTTAGTATGCATATCAGTTTTTATAGATACAATCCGATTGTTTTCTTGTTTAATATGCGTTTGGTTCTGTCAATGACTTTGCCGGATAACTGTCCACAAGCAGCATTAATATCATCACCCCTGGTTCGACGTACAATAGCTGTAAAACCGTATTGCATTAATACTTTAGCAAAACGGTCTATTCGACTATTAGAACTACAGTTATAAGGAGCTTCTGGAAAAGGATTCCATGGAATTAAGTTAATCTTACAGGGTGTATTCTTCAAAACTTCTGCTAACTGATGTGCATTATCAGTGCTATCATTGATATTATCTAGCATCACATATTCAATAGTTACTCGTCCGTGGTTGGCGTTAGATTTTTCTAGATAACGGTGCACTGCAGCTAAGATATCCTCAATATTATACTTACGGTTAATGGGAATTAACTCATTACGGATTTTGTCATTAGGCGCGTGAAGTGATATCGCTAATGCTACATCGATCATATCACTGAACTTATCTAATGCTGGCACAATACCGGAGGTCGATAAAGTCACCCGGCGTTTAGATAGACCAAAACCGAAATCATCCAGCATAATTTCTATTGCTGGCACCACGTTACTTAG
Organism: Serratia symbiotica; assembly: GCA_900155695.1. Taxonomy (GTDB): domain Bacteria; phylum Pseudomonadota; class Gammaproteobacteria; order Enterobacterales; family Enterobacteriaceae; genus Serratia_E; species Serratia_E symbiotica_A. Next base: position 96,307 of record FUHL01000002.1, on the reverse strand, counting down.
ATTGAGTAGAGGCTCTCCCATGCCCATGATAACGATATTAGTAATGGTACGTATGCCTGAAATTTTTAGGGAAGAACCTATAATTTTTGTTGCTCTCCATACTTGACCAATGATTTCTGATACACTAAGATTGCGGTTAAATCCTTGTTGAGCTGTTGAACAGAATTTACATGCTAGAGAGCAACCCACTTGAGATGATATGCATAGAGTAGCACGCTTTCCATCTGGAATATATACAGTCTCAACCTGCTGATTCCCTACTTTAATAGCCCATTTTATAGTACCATCAACGGAGCATAGTTCTTTGACGGCTTCTGGTGCTTTTATTTCAGAAAAACATTGTAATTTTTTGCGCAAGACTTTATTAATATCCGTCATTTGCTCAAAATCATCACAGCAATAGTGATATATCCATTTCATGACTTGATCAGCGCGAAATGCTTTTTCACCAATTTTACAGAAAAACTCGCGCATTTTTTGACGATTCAAATCCATAAGGTTAATTTTTACCACCTTAGGATGTTTCGTGTAAGTGAAATGATCATCTAATTGAATCGTCGTAAGTGATATGGAATTCTCAGACATAATGGGTCCTAAAATAATTTTTTCGCCTTCTACACATTAAATTATTATGCTACAGAATATGTTGTAAGTGACTAGTTCAAAAAAAAGAAATTTGATACAATTCATTCTTTTCTTAATAGATATTAAGATTACTGCGTAATCTAATTTTGTAGTTGCTATATAAAATGTAACCATCAAGATTAATTATTAAATGAACAGGTTTTTATAACATTGCTAATTTTAAATAAATCCTTAAAGATATTACCGTTAATTAGCAATTAATATGATTAAATGATCATTTTTATCCTCACTACATCATTTTATCCTATAATATTGACTTGATTATACTCTCATACACTAAACAACAAAGGACCAGTAGATAAAATGCCATAGGATGTATTATCATCCTAGAATTCCGTGACAGTCTACTAGACATTAAATTATTTCATCAAAATAAATCGATCATTTATTCTGAACATAAATATATAATCACTATATTCAGCTATGAATACATAGATTGACTATGACATCTCACTAAAAGAATATATTTTTATTTAAATAAAATTTAACTAAAATGTTCACAAGATAAAAAGTAGTACTTTGCGTGAAGTAATTAAGTGTATGCTATTAATAATATAAAATATTTTACCTTAAAGATTATTAATAACTTGATACATAAATCTTGTTCATTAACAATTTATTGGATGGTAAACTTTTGGATCAATTGAATTACCTTCTTTTTGCCTGGATTAATGCTACTCCAGCATCTTCTAAATGGCTTCTTCAAGTCGCCATCTTTCTTGCATGTGATGTAATAGTTCTAGTACCACTATTACTCATTTTTTCATGGATATGGGTCCCACAAGGTCAATTGATATTACAACGTATAATAGTAGCAAAAACAACAATTTCGTTGTTATTTTCAATGCTAATCTCCATTGCTATTAGCACGGTGCTACCGCACGAAAGACCATTTGCAACAGGCATTGGTTATGTCTATCTTACACATGTACCAAACAGTTCATTTCCTAGTAATCACGGCACTGTAATTTTTACCTTTGCATTAGCGTTTCTATTCTGGTATTGGATCTGGTTAGGTGTGTTATTGATGATGATTGCAATGGGAATTGCCTGGTCACGTATCTATCTTGGCGTACACTGGCCATTGGACATGGCTGGTAGCTTCCTATTAGGTTTAATTAGCTGTTTTCTTACTCAATTGGTATGGAAATTATTTGGCTCAATTATTACTACGCAAATAACGCGTCTGTAAAAATTTAAGATTGCTATCTTAATGCAAGAAACTGATCTGACAGGATAAAATACGTCTATACTCATCATCAAATGATTATCGATAATGTATTAATGCAAGTATTATTATCTTCTTTAAGTTACTTAGTAAGTATCTATCTTAAATCACTATAAATATATTTTAACCAATTTTTTAAGTGGTATTTGCCTGCTTTTAATAAATAAAGAGCAAATCTTTTCATTGCCTAGAGATGCGCTAACGCAATATATTTAACTAAGATAAATTACATACATACAAAATAGGTAGAAAACCAACCATATAGTAAATTTAATATATAACATTACCATTATTTTACTAATAATTATATATTACTATCGACAACAAATCATGTTGCATATTGCCAGCAGGTACTTTTACTATTAAATTAATGTGTTTTCTGCGGAGATATTTATGAAGATTAGCAAAAGAAGTCTTATTACCTCTACAGCACCTCGATTTAATAATACTTGGCATAAAACTGATATCATGTGGATGTTAGGTCTATATGGCACCGCCATCGGCGTCGGTGTACTATTCTTGCCAATTAACGCAGGTCTTTGTGGATTGCTGCCACTAATGATCATGGCTATCATTGCATTTCCAATGACTTTCTTTTCTCACCGTGGCCTATGTCGTTTGATTTTATCAAGCAAATTTCCTGGTAAAAACATAACTGAAGTGGTAGAAGAACATTTTGGTATTAGCGTAGGCAAAAGCATTACCTTACTATACTTCTTAACTATTTACTCCATTCTCCTACTGTATAGTGTAGCTATTACTAATACTGTTGATAGTTTTATCGTATTCCAATTAAATATGCCAAGGCCACCACGCGCTCTTTTATCACTGATATTAATCATGTCAATAATGACCATTGTATACTTCGGTGAAAAAAGTATTATGAAAACCATGACTATTCTGGTCTTTCCATTTATTACTGTGCTCATGCTGTTAGCTATTTACCTTATCCCTCATTGGAGTACTGATATCTTTAAAAAACTTGCGTTATCTGATTATATAACTAATAGGAATATTTGTAATAGCTTCCTCATGAACCTATGGACATTAATTCCAGTCGTGATTTTTTCTTTTAATCACTCACCTATTATCTCTGCTTTTGCAATTGCTAAATATGAAGAATATGGTGCAGATGCTGAGAAAAAGTGTTCAACTATCATGGCTTATGCACATATTATGATGGTCATAACAGTAATGTTTTTCGTCTTTAGCTGCGCCTTAAGCTTATCACCAGAAAACCTTGCAGAAGCAAAAGTACAGAATATTTCTATTCTTTCTTATCTCGCTAATCACTTTAACAACCCGGTAATAGCATACCTTGCACCCATTATTGCCTTTATTGCTATTACAAAATCTTTTCTAGGTCACTACTTAGGTGCTAGTGAAGGATTAAATAGCCTGATAGCTAAATTCATAAAAATATACAATATTAACATCAGTACAAATAAGCTGCACCATATTACCGGAATATTCATATTAGCCACAACATGGATTGTAGCTACTCTAAATCCTAGTATATTAGGTATGATAGAAGTTCTCGGTGGTCCTATTGTCGCCATACTACTATTCTTAATGCCTATGTATGCTATTCGTACAGTACCCGCCATGCATAAATACAGTGGAAAAATCAGCAATATATTTGTAGTTTTTATGGGATTAATCGCTATATCTGCTATTATTTTTAGGCTAATGGACTAGCTTAACTATAAGCATATCATTCAAATTATTCATAGTAATTCTAGTAAATATTTTATTATAAAATTTAATATCAGTTAGTTGGTATGTTACTCTATACAATAATACTTTTTAAGAAATACAAACAAACTAATACACATTAGTTTAAAGCTTAATTAAAATATCAAGTGATTTATATAGATATCTATTAAATGCCTTCTAGTTAAATTTATCTTTACCGCATTTTGTGCTTATAATTTAATAACGTTGCTAGTGATGTATAACTGTATAAAATTTTCCATAGAAAAAGGTTTTTATTTCAATATATATAAACAAATTAAACATGTTGTATATTCTAGATGACTGTTACATATTTAAAATGAACATTATACATAATATATAGTATTAATATAAATAATAATATTTATTACCTTGAATAAATACTAATGCATTATTTACATTATGAAAGTAGAAAAAAATTTTTTGAATATATATTTTATATTTCAGTTTTATGATCGGTGATATAGTGATGTGTCGCATTTATGGTCAATTGAAATATATAAAATTATTGATATAAACTTTGTTATAATTAACCTATTACTAGAATATATATTTCTAATTAAACATTAAAGTTAAATAGTCATTAAAATAATAATAAAAGCAATATAATGATCAGTTGCTTTAGAAAATTCCTTATCAAATTGATGTTACGCAAGTTTTTCTTAAGATATAATTATGTTTAGATTAAAGACATATCTTATTAAATATATCAATAACATCTATTGCATATTTATTACAGGTATGTAAATAACATTTAAAATGAACTGTCCTTATTCGACTATATAATAATTTTTTTTAAATATTACATGATTAGGCAATATTCATTTTTTTATTAAGTTATAACATTAGCTCATAGTATATTACTATAGAATTTTAAGATTCGAACTACCCATCTTATTAGTTTATATAGCCCATTCTATAATACGCTACTTCACTTTAGATGCTAAAGTGAAGTGAATGTTCTATTTTATTTAGCTCATTACTACACTAACAGAGTAATTCTTGAATTAAAGTTATCACTAGTATACTTAATAAATTAAATCTCTAGCCCTTAGTTACATGATAAATTATTTTAACATTAGTGTATATGCTAGACTATTAAAAAAATTTAACAGACGATGCAACCGATTACACTAGGGATTCTAGAATAGATAATATTATTTATGTGGACGCATCATAGGAAATAGAATAACATCACGGATGGTATACTTGTTAGTAAAGAACATAATGATACGGTCAATACCAATACCTAAACCTGCAGTAGGCGGAAGTCCGTGTTCTAATGCGGTAATGTAGTCTTCATCGTGAAATATCATGTCATCATCACCGACTACTTTATCCTTTACTTGAGCAGTAAAACGTTGCGCTTGATCTTCCGCATCATTCAATTCAGAAAATCCATTACCAATTTCACATCCACCAATAAAGAATTCAAAACGTTCCGTTATATTTGGGTTCAAGTCATTACGACGTGCAAGCAGAGATACTTCGACTGGGTAGTCAGTGATAAAAGTCGGTTGAATTAAATAGCTTTCTACTACTTCTTCAAAAATTTTATTTATAATATGTCCTAATCCCCAGGTATTTTTTACCTTAATTCCTATAGATTCAGCCATAGCTATAGTTTTTTTGATATTATGCAAATCAGCCACATCAATATCTGGCCAATATTTCTTGATAGCCTCGATCATGCTCAACTTTTCAAAAGGTTGACCAAAATCGAATACTTCATTACCATACTGTACTAGGCTAGAACCCAATACTTTTTGAGCTAGCGTTTGAAATAATAATTCAGTGAGTGTAATAAGATCATTGTAATCCGCGTAGGCCATGTAGAGTTCCATCATTGTAAACTCTGGGTTATGACGCGTAGAGATTCCCTCATTTCTAAAGTTACGGTTAATTTCAAATATCCTTTCGAATCCACCTACTACTAGACGCTTTAAGTAAAGTTCTGGTGCAATACGCAAGTACATATCGATATCTAATGCATTATGGTGAGTAATAAAAGGACGTGCCGAAGCTCCTCCTGGAATCACTTGCATCATTGGTGTTTCAACTTCCATGAAATTATGTTCTACCATAAAATTGCGTATCGTTGCTATTATCTTAGAACGCACCTTAAAAGTATTGCGTGATTCTTCATTCATAATTAAATCTAAATAACGTTGTCTATAACATGTCTCCCGATCAACAATGCCATGAAATTTATCCGGTAACGGACGTAGAGCCTTACTCAATAAACGAACTTCAACACAACATATAGAGAGTTCACCAGTCTTAGTTTTGAACAATGTTCCACGTGCACCGATAATATCGCCTAGATCCCACTTCTTAAACTGATTATTATAAATATCCACGTCTATTTTTTTGCATGCAACATATAGCTGAATACGTCCACCTATATCTTGCAAAGTTACAAATGATGCCTTACCCATAAGGCGACGAGTCATCATACGACCGGCAACGCTAAATTCTAAATTTAATTTTTGTAATTCCTGATTTTCTTTGAAATCATAATTAGAATGCAGTTGATCAGAGGTGATATTTCGGCGAAAATCATTCGGAAAAGCGGTGCCACTTATACGCAAATCTGCTAGTTTTTCACGACGTAATTGCAACTCTTGATTAGGATTTATCGACTTATCGAAGCCTTTTGATTGTTTCGTAGACATTTGAGTTCCTTATAATCCAGCTTTTAAACTAGCCTCAATAAATTTATCTAAATCACCATCTAATACGGATTGTGTATTACGCGTTTCAATATTAGTACGCAAATCTTTGATTCTTGAGTCATCTAGCACATAAGAACGAATCTGACTACCCCAGCCTATATCAGATTTATTATCTTCTATTGTCTGTTGATTAGCATTTTTCTTTTTAATTTCAAATTCATAGAGTTTAGCTCTCAACTGTTTAAACGCTTGATCTTTATTTTTATGTTGAGAACGATCATTTTGACATTGCACTACGATATTTGTTGGTAGATGAGTAATACGTATCGCCGATTCAGTTTTGTTAACATGTTGACCTCCTGCACCAGAAGCGCGATAAACGTCAATACGTAGATCTGAGGGATTAATTTCAATATCAATGTCATTATCTACTTCCGGGTAAATAAAAACCGAACTAAATGAGGTATGACGACGACCACCGGAGTCAAATGGGCTTTTACGAACCAACCGATGTATACCTGTTTCTGTGCGAAACCAACCAAATGCGTAGTTTCCACTAATTTTAATAGTGACAGATTTAAGTCCAGCAATATCACCATTGGATATATCAATTACTTCAGTCGTGAACCCCTTGTTTTCTGCCCATCGTAAATACATACGTAGCAACATACTAGCCCAGTGTTGTGCCTCAGTCCCCCCTGAACCTGATTGAATGTCCATATAGCAGTCTGCACTATCATTTTCACCGGAAAACATACGACAGAATTCCAAGTGATATAGCTTATCCATTAATTGCTCTAGTTCTATGCCTGCTTCGTTATAGATTGCCATATCCTCAGATTCTATTGCTAACTCCAATAGGATCTTAAGATCCTCAGCGCCACTCGTTAATTCATCAATAGTTGCTATGATTGCTTCTAATGTCGAACGTTCTTTACCTATCGCTTGCGCACGTTCCGGTACATTCCAGATATATAGTTCTTTTAACTCGGCATGGATTTCTTCTAGTCGTTCTTTTTTATCATGATAGTTAAAGATACCTCCTAAGAATAGCAGTGCGATTAGAAAGGTCTTGAATCCGAGTGTTTAGCAGATTAATTTCAAACATGGTTTTTACCTTAAATTCATTGCCAATAAAGTCCTATCATAACCGCTAATGCTAAATGCTAATTTATCTTCCTGTCACTTTATAGGAAATTTTTAAGTGTTATAGCGCATGATATACATGCCTTTAATGTATGTTACGAAAATTTCAGATCACAATTTGCAAAACTAATGCGGCCAAAGATGTTGGATTAATAATTTCAGGCTTTGTCTTCCACGAAACTTATTGACATGAAGCTTATAGGATAATTCTACTTCCTGCACACTCAGATCTGGCCATATGGTGGTATTGACATTAAAAGCTATACCATTGAGCACAGGGCCACCACTGAGTGGTTTAACGATTAGTTGCAAGTGTTGCTTAGCTATTAACTTCTGTTTTAAGATATGGAATGTGCCGTCAAAAGTAGGCTCTGGAAATGCCTCGCCCCAAGGACCACTATCTCGTAACATTTTTGCTGTAGCAAGCGATAGATCTTGCATCGATAGCTCACCATCAGACCAGATAACTGCTTCTAGAAGTTTAGGATTCAGCCATGTACTCATCAATTCGGTAAAACGATGACAAAACTCATCAAATCTTTGCTCTTTTATTAACAATCCAACCGCCATCGCATGACCACCAAAATCCATCATCAAACCGGGACTTAGTATATCTAACCTCTCTAGTGCATTACGTATATGTAGTCCAGTTATTGAACGACCAGAGCCTTTTAGAATACCATGACCGATTGAAGCAAAAGCAATTACTGGACGGTAAAAATGCTCTTTAATACGAGCAGCTAAATTACCCACTACACCTTGATGCCATTTTGGGTGATAAATCGTCAATCCGTAAGGTAATTTAGTATTAGTACGTTCTAACTGATGGCATAGATGTATTGCCTCTATCTGCATAGTTTTCTCAATTTTGCGCCGCTTCTGATTAAGCATATTTAGATCATTGGCTAGTCTTCGTATCTGCACTACATCATTGCTCAATAGCAGTGCTACTCCAACTGACATATCATCTAATCTCCCCGCTGCATTCAGCCGTGGCCCAAGCATAAAACTAAGATCACTAGCAACTAACTGTTGTACATCACAATTAGCTACTTCGAGTAACGCTAGAATACCTAATCTACACTTTCGAGCACGAATACGATGTAAACCTTGATAAACTAGAATGCGGTTATTCCTATCTAACGGAACTATATCAGCCACGGTACCAAGTGCTACCAGATCCATTAATGTCGCTAAATTTGGCATTGCTAATGTCTGCCGTGTAAACCAACCGTTATTACGTAACCGAGCACGTAATGCTAACATTAGATAAAAAGCGACTCCAACTCCGGCGAGGCATTTAGAGGCGAATTGACAGCCATTTAAATTAGGATTTACAATTGCTTCAGCTATTGGAAGCGTTTTACTTGGTAAGTGATGATCAGTAATTACCACCTTTACGCCATTAGCATGTGCCTTCTCAACACCTGCGTGAGAAGAAATTCCATTATCAACGGTTATGATTAAATCAGCACCGCGCAATACAGCCTTTTCTACTATTTCTGGGCTTAAACCGTAACCATCTTTAAAACGGTTTGGCACTAGATAATCAACGATTCCACCCATGCTACGTAACGCTAATACTGTTAGTGCAATGCTGGTAGCACCGTCTACATCAAAATCACCTACTATTATAATAGTACGTCGATGAGTCAATGCTTTTTCAAGGAAATTAACAGCAGTATCAATTCCACTTAAATGTTTCCAATGGAGCATGCTATTTATGCTACGCTCCAGTTCTTGTTCATTCTTAATACCACGCAATGAGTATAACCGTCGTAATAATGGTGGTAAGCTAATTGGCAAATGATTGTCATATACTGACAATCGACGTCGAATATGAATTTTTATATTCACTATTTATTAACTATCCACCCTAGTAGCGAAATGCTGTGTCTCCAAAATAGCGATTATCTCTTTAGCTTCATGGTATCCTGGAATAATTAAGCCATTGCTTAAAATAATCGCTGGAGTGCCTTGCACTCCGAATTGTATACCAAGCATATATTGTTTCCTGATATCGTTTTTGCAGGTTGCTAGAGATACTTTCTTACTATTCATGGCAGTATTAAAAGCTTTAATTTTATCAGAACTACACCATATAGACTGCATATCTTTCTCAAGCTTTGATCCAAGTCCCTGATGTGGAAATGCTAAATAACGAACGGTAATACCAAGCTTATTATACTCATGTATCTGCTGATGTAGTTTCTGGCAATAAGAACAAGTAATATCAGTAAAAATACTTATCACATATTTTTCTTTTAGTGCCTTATAAACGATCATTTGCTCTTTCAGAGCCTCTAGCTTGGTAACTAACAATTTATTAGTAAGGTTTACAGGCACTGGTCCCCTTATGTCATATAACTTACCATACAGAATATATTGCCCATCTTCCGTAAGGTAGAATACACCTCTATCGGTTAAAACAGATTTTAAACCCTTAATTAATAATGGTTGTACATCAGATTGTTGAATCCCTAATCGATCAAGCGCTTTTTTAATTGCCATATCATCCGCGTATATCGTTGTACTAGTAAAAATACACAACAACATAAATAGTAACATTAACTTTTTTTTCATGATACTAATCCTTATACCTACGCACTGAAGGCGTATAGATAATATTATAGATATAACTTATTTTAGTAATTCAGTACCATACATGAGTAATATTTCGATATTACAAGATTTGTTTGTTATAAAAACACCTATAATCAAGAAAATGAGCTACTAAGATTTAACTGTTAGATCACGCACACATACCGTAATATATACGGAGAAAGAACTCGCTTTTGCTAGCATATGGTTTACTTTCGATATTGCCAATCATCAGATTAGTTTTGTATGTAATATTAAAATTTTAAACTAGATAGTAACTATTAGTAGTAGATTTATATATTATGTATCAATCACACTATTTTTAACCTAACAATGTATGCACAAATTTTAGATCACTATCTATCTAATTCATCCTATCTATACGAAGATAGGATAAGATTATAAACTTATAGTAATAATCTTTATCGGACTCCTCAATCACATGATGTTAATGATGATAAGATAAAATCATTTATAAATTAATAGATCATCATTAACATACAATACTTCCAGTACCTTTTGACTATATAAAGCTAAGTAAGTAATCAAAATAATCGAAATATTTGCATAACATCAACTAGGTATTGGTCTTATCCTTCAAGAATCATATTTATAGATTTAATGCATGAACCTTCTTTCCTATCATTAGCGTGCTAATTCTTTCGAGTAGCCTACTAGATAGTAGGGATATCAGCGTCATATGAGAAAGAGATGCTAGTAATGTTATGACCGCATAAATATTTTATAAAATCACTATAGATCACAATTCTTATATAAATAAGATCTTCTCATTCCTAATACAAGTTAAATATAGAATACTAATCTAATTATCTTTAATATCTACATTTAATTACGTGTACCTTTTAAAAGTTGCTTAAAGAAATACCATAAATCTATTAATATAGAACATTTATATATTATTATCTATTGTAAATTTAAGTTAATTAAACTTCTCTCTTTGAGTTATAGTTAAACATGAAGAATATCAACTATTTTTATAAAACCCATAATGTTAAATATATAATTAGAATATATTTAATAACTTGAACACTTTAATATATAAAAAGACAGTGTACAAGCTAAAATATTCTAAAGAAATTGTAAATGCATATTATATTCGAAGAATATTTTGTTGATTAATCCTATAAATCATTAATCTTAATGTTATGTTTTGCGACTGAAAAGTATTAATTACTATAATATGGCCAGAAACTCTTATGTAAGAAAACAATGCTTATACCTAAATATAAAATATCGTATTTTATATTTTATAAAAATCGTACTTTTAAAAGACTGAACTTGATACTATATATTTAGATATATCGATATTTATCGATAGTAAGTCTTACTTGGTAAAAAGTAATATGCATATATTCATTTATCTTTAAAACAATAAACACCAACAAACTTAAATTTTAATCATTTCATCTGATGACTGATTTATTAGATAAATAACTTATATTTTAGTAAAAAATACTATAAAAATCTGATGTAATAAAACTGCGTTAATACCTATAATCTAAACATGAGCATTATTGCTCTATAGTTATTTAAAAACTAGATCATGTTTAATTTAAGTAATCTCATATTCGCTATTTTAGCTGATCCAAAACTGAGCTAAAACATCAATTTTATTCATCATTACTGATAAGTAATACAACAAATATTGATGAAAGATAGTAGCTTTTTATGTTCTTTTGTTTATCGATAATTATAATCTATGCTATATTTAACTCTCTATACGTTTAGTATTATAAAAATACTGTAATGTAAAATATAATGGTTTGATTCATTTTGGTATCGTATATATACCATTGAATATATTAATCTATAAGCAGGAGTAACATGATTCATACTATAAAAATGTATATAGTTACGAATATCGTAAAATATACATAATCTATATCAATAAATCTAAATACATCTTATACTAATTTATCAGCTAATATAAACTGATTATAACTATTATTAAAAACGGTATATATAAATCAAGAAATAACCATTAGTACGTATTAAAATAAAAATACTATATCGATAATATGGATATTAAGGTATATATTTTATTCATATTGAGGTTACACTTTAGTTTTGACGTTTTCCCATTTACTTTAATTACTATATAGCATTTTATAAAAGCAAATAGATATCGCGGTTGTTTTCTTTATCTGATGCATAAATATTGAAATTGACTATATGCTAAATACTACTCAGGCACTGACTATGAATGCTAGTATTTCATTTCCATTTTATCCACCTTCTTCTGCTTTATATCTTCCATTAACAGTGATTTCGTTAGAAGACTGGGCTTTAGTGACATTAGATGGTCCGGATATAGTAAAATATCTTCAAAGCCAATTAACAATAGATATTACAGCACTATCAGCAAAACAACATGTGCTATGCGGTCACTGTGATGCTAATGGCAAGCTGTGGAGTACTCTGCGATTGTTTCATCGTGGAGATGGTTTCGCATATATTGCGCGTTGCAGTGTCTTGGATAATCAATTGAAGGCGATTAAGAAATATTCCGTATTTTCTAAGGTAATCATTACTGCAAATCATGATGCTATCCTACTAGGAGTGGCCGGTTTTAAAGCACGTATAGCACTAGAAAGTATCTTCAATATTTTACCTAATATTCAAAATCAGGTCGTACAAGATGGGAATACCACTATCCTTCAATTTTCCACTCCTTCTGAGCATTTCTTGTTAGTGACTACTGTATCCATTGCAAAGAAATTAATCACAGCATTAGCTCATCAGGCGAAGTTTAATAATAGTTGCCAATGGCTAACATTAAATATTGAAGCTGGTTATCCAATTATTGATATTGCTAATAGCTTAAAGTTGATGCCTCAAGCCACCAACCTACAAGCCTTGCATGGCATAAGTTTTAGTAAAGGTTGCTATATTGGTCAGGAGATGATAACACGCACACAGTTTCGAGGGGGCGCTAATACACGTTCCCTCTTCTGGCTAGAAGGTCATGCAAGCCGTACTCCAAAGCAATCAGAAGATTTAGAATTACAATGTGGTGAAGAATGGCGTCGTATAGGTACTGTTTTGGCAGCTAGCACACTTTCCAATGGTATGTTGTGGATACAAGTAGTGATGAATAATAATATAGATAAAAACAGTAAATTACGAGTGCGTGCTGACACTACTAGCCAGTTGAAAATAAAACCGCTTCCATATAATTGATGAGAAACGATAATATACTCAATCTATGAATAGTAAAGCTATCTAAGATTTAAGATAGTCATATGGCTTGCTTATAAAAAATTAAATCTATTAAAATTAAATATATAATGTTACATCTAAATTAAAAATATATCACTTTTCTAATCTATCTATCTGTTTAAATACATCAAGACAATAGCAATATATTCGCGAGTAGTTTATTACTAGTCTCAAGTAATTCGAACATTATTAGGATTACTTACTTGAAGTAGTACTTATTATAGATAAGGAATATTTATACTATACTCTTAATTTGTTCTACTAATTATACTTTGATCATCTCTTTTTCAATTAATCGAATTAAGATGTGAATTATTTTTATATGAACCTCTTGTATACGATCAGCATAACCAAAGTGTGGAACGCGAATCTCCACATCGGCAGCATCTACTAATTTTCCACCGTCTTTACCAGTCAAAGTAATTACTTTCATTCGCTTAACACGCGATGCTTCGATAGCTTTAATAATATTATCTGAGTGACCCGAAGTCGAAATGCCTAGTAATGCATCACCTTCACGACCGATGGCTTCTACATAGCGTGCAAATACATATTCGTATCCAAAATCATTACTAACGCAGGATAAGTGACTGACATCTGAAATTGCTATCGCTGGGTAGGCGGATCTAGTTTCTCTATATCGACCAGTCAATTCTTCGGCAAAGTGCATTGCGTCACAATGGGAGCCACCATTACCGCAAGAAATCACTTTTCCTCCAACTTTGAAAATATCTGCAAGTAGAATTGCTGCACGTTGAACAGAGTGTATATTAGCATCTTCACTGATAAATTTTGCTAAAATAGCACCTGCTTCATTTAGTTCACTACGAATAAGCTCGTGATAAATAAATTACCTCTTGATTATTATAAATCTTTTAGATTGTATTTTAACAGGTTTATTAAAATTAATAAAGATTCAATGTATTATTTAATAAAAGATCACTTTTGAAATTAAAGGAAAAGAAAATTTATCTTTATATCAGCAAAATTATAGTGGTATAAATATTGAAGTTTTAAAAATCACTATTTGTCTCAAACTAATATGATGTTGTTAATTGGTAAATTTAATAATCAGTTAATAACCTTATTTTATTTCATCATTTTATTTGTCAAAACACATCTAAAAAGATATTTATCACGTATTAATTCAGAGGGTCAATGATCAATACTAGATCATTAAGATATCTTTTTTATTTTAAAAATTTCATGTAAGCTAAATTCTACTTCATCATGAATCTTATTAAAGGGTAACATTTAAAGATGTGATTTATAGAAGCACGCTTTAGTATTAATTAAAGTGCCAGTCTCTTTATTAGAATTAGATAAGCCTTCTTATAATACTACGATTACTATATTTATGTCTCTTATCATTGCTATGATACGTTACAGATATAAAAATTAAAAGGTCCACTGTGATATAGATTTAATTTAAAACAGAATAAGTAAAAGCTCAACAGGATATCTATTTCTAGTTCTAGAGCATAGAAGAACACATAGTGATTATTTATTCTGAGAGGATTATATCAGTTGGAATATGTTGATTTCGGTAAGTATATTGTTATGTATTTTACTACTACTCCCCATGAGAAGTTTATACTGTAGTTTAAAAAATATATCGAAATTATTTAAAGTAAGATAAAAAATGAATTAAATGTCAGTGCACTACATAAAATGCCAAACAGAATAATTTTTATTAGAACTATCTACTCTTATCGTGTAAGGATACATATCCTTATTCTATATTTACAAGATATTAATAGAAAACTTAAAATTAGACTAAAACGGTTTATCCTTTTTTAAAGTTTAGATTTATAATCTATATAAATTCTTTATTCTTACTATGAGTAGAAATTTTTTCCAATGGCCTTTATTTATTTCAAATTGATAAAAATTAAGATTTATTTTTTGTATGAGAGCATAGAATGCTTAAAAAGTGTTTTCTGTCAACATTAAGTAATAACTATATTTCTCAGTAATTATATCTATAATATTTTAGCTGATGATAATTACTTATTTATAATTACTGACTATTTAGTCGACTCTCTTAGCTTTTTATAAACCTCATCCTTGAGGTTTACCCCACATTGTTTTAAATCACTTATAAACTACTTTGACTATTTTATATCAGACTGCAATATGCATTATGCAGGGTATTAGACTAATAATATGCTTAACTATAACTTAAAACTGATAAACCATACCTACAGCGAAGATATTATCAGTAGTAGTGTTCGTAGCTTTAGTAAAATCATTTGCGTTTAGCAGGTTAATTTTATAATTTATATAAGTAGATATATTTTTGTTAAATTCATAAGTGGTTCCAATAGCAAGATATTTTAGCATATCTTGATCATTTCTGATGGCTGGAGAGGTGATTTTCTTAGCTTTAGACTGTGTGTAGGATACTGATGGGCGAAGACCAAAGTCGAATTGGTACTGTGCGCTTACTTCAAATTTATGAGTTTTGTTAGTATTTGCGCCCTCAAAATAGCTGTTACTACCTGATGGAATCACATTCCTAGTTACTGCGTATATTGCTGCGAGGTAAACATTATCAGCATTATATTTTGTACCGACAGTCCAGGCTTCAGCCTTTTTATGAGTTTCTTTATCAGATAACGCCTTCATATTAATATGGTTAGCAGACGCATATGCAGCACCAATACTTATTTTGTCATCAATATTATAAGTAGAGGCAAATCCCCATCCTTCACGATTTTGTTCCTTGCTATCTTCTCCACTCCTATTATTTTTACCTTGGTATTGCAAAGCTACATTTAAACCATCAAGCAAACCAAAGAGATTGTTGTTACGGTAAGTGGCAACGCCACTAATATCACTAGTCATAAAGTTATTAGCAGCAGTATAATTATCACTACTAAACTTAGGTAGTGAATATGTCCATTTTTCTACTTGAGACAATATTCCATAATTACGTCCATAGTCAAACGAACCGTAATTCGCAAATTTAAAACCGGCAAAACCTAAACGGGTCCTATCAACTCTGGTACTTTTAGAGGAAGATTGATTGCTTTCAAGGTTATATTCCCATTGACTATAACCACTGAGTTTATCAGTAATCTGAGTTTCACTTTTAATACCGACACGAGCATAGGATTGATCTTGATTCTCCTTTTTGTCATTAGAAAAAGAATGGAGACCCACTACTTTACCGTAAAAATCTATATTATTGCCGTCTTTGTTATATATTTCTACTGCATTGGTTTTACCAGCAGCTAACAGAGCTGGGATTACTACTGCAAGTATATTGCGCTTCATCATTAATTACCCTCATTGGTGTTATTCTAGCACCTATGCCACT
The DNA here is from genome assembly GCA_900155695.1 of Serratia symbiotica. Taxonomy (GTDB): domain Bacteria; phylum Pseudomonadota; class Gammaproteobacteria; order Enterobacterales; family Enterobacteriaceae; genus Serratia_E; species Serratia_E symbiotica_A. The sequence goes on along the minus strand of FUHL01000002.1, from coordinate 79,716 downwards.
ACTGCCAATAATTTTAAAACTATTGTAAATAGATGGGTGCCAACCTATATCTGAAAGCAGTGTTCCATTCACACTCAGGTTAATCTAGAACGAAATTGCTACCAATACAATGGTATAGTTTCAAAAAGAAATTATTTATTATAAATTGTAAATTTTGGAAGCTTTTTGATATTAACCCCATATCCATAAATGTGCAAGACTAACTCAGTCTAACATCGTCTGTCATAAATATCATTAACAGGCACTTGAATGCATTCATTTAGAAACTTGCATTGTGTGGTGTACGTGGAAAAGGAATTACATCACGAACGTTTTTTACACCTGTGATATAAGAGATTAAACGTTCAAGTCCTAACCCAAATCCAGCATGAGGTACAGTGCCATAACGGCGTAAATCACGATACCAACTATAAGCGTTTTTATTTAACCCTCTTTCTATTATCCTCTGATCTAACATATCTAGGCGTTCTTCGCGTTGAGAGCCACCAATTATTTCGCCAATACCAGGCGTTAAAATATCCATGGCTGCTACAGTTTTTCCATCATGATTCATACGCATATAAAAAGCTTTAATATCTTTTGGGTGATTTTTTATTACTACAGGACCATTAAAGTATTCCTCGGCCAGATAACGCTCATGTTCAGAAGATAAATTAATGCCCCAGGATACAGGATGTACAAAAATTTTACTGGATTTTAAGAGAATCTCTACTGCTTCTGTATAGTCAATCTGTGCAAAATTCGAACCAATAAAGCGTTGAATGCGATTAATAGCATCTTTATCAACGTGATCAGCGAAGAATTGCATATCCTCTATTTGCTCATTCAAGACAGATTGGCATACGTATTTCAACATTTTCTCCGCTAACATGGCAATGTCATCTAACGTAGCAAAAGCAACTTCTGGCTCGACCATCCAAAACTCTGCCAAATGGCGGCTGCTATTAGAATTTTCAGCACGAAAAATTGGCCCAAAGGTATAAATTTTTGACAAAGCACAGGCATAAGTTTCCCCATTTAACTGACCTGATACAGTTAAAAAGGCTTCTTTACCGAAGAAGTCTTTACTGAAATCTACCGCGCCTTTATCAGTGCGTGGTACGTTTTCTAGATCCAAGGTCGAAACGCGAAACATTGCTCCTGCGCCTTCAGTATCACAGGAGGTAATGAGTGGAGTCGAAATCCATAAAAATCCATTTTCATGATAGTATCGGTGAATAGCTTGCGCTACAGTATGGCGCACTCTCGCTATAGCACTAATAAGGTTCGTACGAGGGCGTAGATGAGCAACATCACGAAGATATTCAATACTATGGTGCTTGGCAGCAATAGGATAAGTATCTGGATTATCTACCCAACCTACTACATTAATATTAATAACCTGTAACTCAAAATTTTGCTCCTTACCAGGAGAAATGACTACTTTACCAGTGACTATAACCGAACAACCAGTGGTTAAATGTAATATTTCATCTTGTTCAAAATGTGACAACGAATGGTCAATGACTACCTGTAATGAATTACAACAAGAACCATCATAAATTGTTAGAAAGGATATGCCAGCTTTAGAATCCCTTCTAGTACGAACCCATCCACGTACAATCACTTCATTATTAACCTTAGTACGACCATGCAATACATCAACTATAGGCATTACGCTCATAGATTTCTCTCTTCAATATTTTATCTGAAATTATCGGATTAAGGAAAGGTGATAGTGATTCTTATCATGTTACTTTCAGAAGTATAAAGCATAAGAAAGAAGCGCTATATATTTTTTTAGTGCTATATCCGATAAATAATAGTGTTACTAAAATTACAGATAATAGTTATTTTTTAAACATGTTTAAGGATAATCATGAACACTGAGCATGACGTTTAACATCTCTAATGTATATTTTTATTTTTTAAAATGTATATATTTATTTAATATACTAAATCTTTGAATATATTTAAAATATTTATTTCTATCACGAAAAGTCTATTGAAAGTTTTTCTGCAAAAAAGCACATCAAAAGAAAGAATGTAACATATATAATATATATTTTTATTAGTCTTGCTCTTTTATTATCGAGTTAACAACATACTAATAAAGAGTAGAAGAATTTTAAATTAGCAAAACATATAACTAGAGGTAAATAGTATTCATGACTTATATAGTAAATTACTGCTTAAAAAAATAGTTATTAACGCAATATATTCTCCAGAATAAAATTGAAACCTCAATGCATTATAGTAATCTTTATCCTTATTTTAAACATATACTCTCTTACCATAATATCCATTTAATTATAGTTGCCATTTAATCAATTAACATACTAATAAATCAATTGATATAAATAGTTCATAATAATACAAGTGTATTTTAATAATTTTTAATTATATAAATTAAGATTTAATATTAAAGCTTTGAACTTAATGAAATTTTATTAAGACACTTGCTTATTTAATTAAAGTTTTAGGTTCAATGAAACATAGACTAACTGCAATGAAAATCAAAAAACCGGCAAAAACACGATTCTGTTTTTTGCGTCTTTCTAACGACTGAAAATAAGGTCGCAAACGGGTTGCAATCATTGCATAGAGTATCATAATCAACGCATCTACGATGACCATGGTAAGAGTCATAATAGTAATTTGTAACCCTAAAGAGTAATCAGAATTAAGAAAAACAGGTAATGTTGCAAGCAAGAAAACGAATGCTTTAGCGTTGGTAATATCTGTGAAAAACCCCCATAAAAAGCTTTGTGCGCTACTAGTTTTTCTTGCCATATCATCAGCGTCTATAATGATTTTCGCACGCCACGTTCTATATGCCGCAAATACAAGCCAAAGTATACTAATGCCTTTTACCAATAACCAGGTTGGCTCAGATGTGCGTAATACCTCTGCGACAAATGCTACCATAGGTACCATTAATGCTAATGCGGTCGCCTGACCGGCAATAAGAGGTAACGTTTTATGCCATCCATGCTGAAAAGCATGATTGAGAGTAATAATAGCGCCAGCGCCAGGTAATATCGCGCTAATCAAAACTCCGCCTAAAAAAATTAACCAAATGTCAATATGCATGCTTGATGTACCTCATGGATTTTATAATATATCGAGTTTATATGGAGAAAAATATGCTATATTATGCACTCATGTAGTGATAATCTATTTAAAGTATATAAGGTATATAAGTATCATATTGCTATCTTTCTATAACGGCATATTAGCATGAAATGAATTTGAGAATTGCTATTCTCCTATTATTGAGTAATGTTTAAGTAATGTTTACCTGTATAGTATTTAGAATGGATTATACCTTAAAAAAAATTGAGTATATCATATTCCTGCAATATTTTCTGTATCTAACATCACAACTACTTTAACTAATCTCTCGAAGAGAGCCCATAATTACAACACTCTGCAGAGGTATAGTCTATAATTAAGTAATATAGTGGCGTCATGCGGTGATATTGAAAAGTATTTATAATCTTACCCTCTTAAAATAAAAACTTTACTTTCTATAACGTCATAAACACGTATTTTATTACGAATATTTTTTTATATACAATTGCCTCTTACTAAATTTTTTACAATATAGTCTGACGCAGAATATATGTGCTCTATATAAACTTATACAATTACTTTTTAGATGGGAGGAGCAACGGCATTATATTAATAACACATTAATATCATTACACCCAAAGTAAAAATTATAATATACTTAAACTAACTATAATACTATGGGATAGCTATCCAGTAACGTAAGAGCACGATCATGTGCTGTAAATTACAGCATAGTTTTTATAATTTTAGAACAATAACCTCTATTTCTTCAATCGAATTGAAAAGATAATTATCTTTTCAATATCATTAAAAAATTATTTTCTAAATCTATCTTATAAAGAGACTTTTATTTATATATGAATAAAATTTAAATAAATTCAAAAGAATACAAATTTTTAATGTATTAGAATACATGATAGATTTTTTATTGCAAAATAAATATTCAAGATCAAGGTTGTAAATATTTTATTTTTACACTTAACTTATTGATTCATATAAAAATGTGCAGAACACGGTAAAGATCGTGATAATGATTCCATTAATATTATTTTGGTATACTCAAAAATATAGTAATAAACGACTTCTCATAAAATATGATATAATTTTGTATTCACGACAAATCAATAAAAGCATTTATAATAAATAACATTTTCAAAGTAGAGACGCGATTAACAACATCAAGACCTATAGATTTTAAACCATTAGCTATTATTAAAGTAATCACATAAATTATTATAAAATTGATTCCAATTTATAAATTATTATACACTTGATCTATCCGATTTTATTAGTATAGAAAAAGTTAGAACGAACAAAGATTAAAATCCCTCTGCATTATGGTACTTCTACTCAACTCTAATATATCATTATAAATATATACTGATAGCTAAACGAAAAGGTATAACCTATCAATGCAATAATTTCTACATGAATAAGATAGAAGCAGACTAACTAAACAATGTAGTTGTCTTATTAGAATGGCAAGCAATTTCTGAATATAGTCAGACTACCTGAGGTATAAGCTCATAGTTTATGCCAACATTTCAATAATACTCTGCTCCTATGCCAAAAGACAATTAAAAGCATCCTCTGCTCAGTGTTAAAACCGATATCTATCAGCACTTAATTACCGAAGGTAACCCAATGATTTGTCCAGTGCTCAAACTATCTAAAAAATTAATTAAATGCCCCTCTCTTAGCCCACATGATAAAAATTGCCAAGCAATACTAATTGCACGTCTTGAGGCAATCGGCTTTAACATTGAAACACTAAATTTTTATGATACTAAAAATTTCTGGGCCTGGCGTGGTAAAGGAAGAACGCTAGCATTTGCAGGTCACACTGATGTAGTGCCAGTAGGTAATTTGAAATGCTGGCACAGCCCACCGTTTAAACCAACTATCCGAGATGGCATGCTATATGGGCGTGGTGCAGCCGATATGAAAGGATCATTGGCAGCGATGATAATCGCTGCTGAAAGATTTATTGCTTCTAAAAAACATTATCAAGGTCGACTTGCATTTCTAATTACCTCCGACGAAGAGGGCACGGCTATTAATGGTATGGCAAAAGTAGTAGAAACACTCATAATACGCAAAGAACAATTAGATTATTGCTTAATTGGTGAGCCCTCTAGCTCCAACCAAGTTGGAGATGTAGTTAAAAATGGTCGGCGTGGTTCTATTTCTGCTCATCTCATTATTCATGGCATTCAAGGTCATGTGGCCTATCCACAGCTAGCAGATAACCCATTACATCGAGCATTACCAGTACTAAATGAATTATTGGGCATTGAATGGGATCGAGGAAATGCCATATTTCCTCCCACTAGCATGCAGATCACTAATATTAAAGCTGGTACTGGTCATAACAATGTAATCCCTGGTGAAATATCGGTTAAATTTAATTTCCGATTTAGCCCAGAAATAGTTGATGTCTTGATAAAGCAGCGCGTCGAAGAACTATTAGAACTACACAAACTACATTATAGTATTGCATGGCATCTATCCGGGCAACCATTTTTTACCAAACGAGGAGAACTTTTAGATGCCGTTGTTAATGTAGTGGAGCAATACGCTAAATTAACACCGAAATTACTGGCTACAGGAGGCACTTCAGATGGACGTTTTATCGCTAAGATGGGTGCCCAAGTGGTGGAACTTGGACTAGTGAATGCCACTATCCACAAACTGAATGAGTGTGTAAAGGTTGCTGACCTGCAACTGATAAGTCTTATGTACCAACGTATTATGGAGAAACTACTTTCATAAGCATTATGTAAATGAGTGCCTATAGACTTCAATACATCTCTACATTTGCTAATCATCAGTGATGATCGCCTATATCTTTAGCTGAAGATTATAAACACTGTTATTGGTATTATTCCCGTGTAGTGAAGAGATATTCGCAGCGTAATCATGAACAACTAATAGCATATATCTTGCTTTGATATGAAAAAAAATAAAATGCTTGGATAAAATTATCATCTTTGCCTGCGGCTAAAGACTAGGACAACAGGAGAAACAAGGCTAAAAATCACGGCCATTCAAGAAGCATGGAGAAATGGATTGGAAGATGTGATTCCATAAAATGAAGTGCTTGCTTTATTTTATTATATAAAAATCTTAATATGGCATCTCGATGTTATAGCCAGAGTCTTGAGTGCAATACAGTATACTTTACTCATGGTACACATATCCATAGTAGTAGATAATCCTTTCTACTAACTGCCATCGATCTTGCTTATAGTGATTTCTTCTATCTTACTTATATCCATCTCTATTTAAGCGTACTTGAATTCTTTGTCATGCCACTTATTCTACCTTGTGTATTAGCGTGATAGAGAAGTAACAGGCCTGAATTTTACCGCATCAAACTTAAAGTATTATTCCTTGAAATGAGAAAAATTTTAATACTAAGCATTTAACAATGCCATTTCAATAAAAGATTTGTACGCCGCAAGAAGAAAGAAGCAGTATAAAAATTTTGAAAATATAGAAACTATAAAATTCTAAAAATGAAAATATAGCTATATATTTTCAAATCTATCACAAAAGACTACAATAACTTAGTCTAATATTTAAATAGATAGTATCTTTTTTCTGTTTAATATGTCATTAAAGAAAAGTGATTAATGTTTAGGAATAAAATATAATTTCCTAATCGATGATACTGGAAATAATAAACCAGTAATGTCAAAAGACTTATTTTATATTTATACTCTTCAGGCATTAAATTGCGTTTTAAAATAATTTAAGTTCTTAATATTCTTCTCTTAATATTAATTAAATTGCTTTACTCAAGCTCCTTTTAATTGCTTTTCTATTTAATACATGGAATAAATTTTATATGGGATAACTTCATTTCTCATGACGAGAAGCTGATACTTAAATTATCTAGTATAAAAATTATAGGTGTTCAATAGATAATCTTATGTATTTATAAATGATTATGAATACTTTTAAGTTATCTCTTGCTTCATCCCTTAAATACATATTAAAGTTATAGACTAAAGTTTTTTCTTCTTTCCGTAATTATGAATATTAAATACCAGATCAAATATCACATTATTTTAATAATAGCGAATAAGATAAGACCAAAAATGTCTACCATCTTCATTTTAATATTTAAAATACATAATGATATGCTCATGATAATTTATCCATGTAAATTAAATGCTTATCTATTACTAAAATCATTATTTTTATAAATTATTATATTAGATAATGTATTTAAGCATAAACTAAATTGGAATATATTTAAATGCTTTAATATTTATCTTTTTTATTATAAATCTGTTGCGTATCGTATTATCGGCTCTTTTCTATTAATTTGCTCACTAACTAAAATTGCGTAATAAACGTTGATTGACAGTAATAAATTGCTATATATAAATGATGTTTAAATCATTTTATAAAAAAAGAAATTATGAATATTTCTATTATTTTTTTGACTTCCTAATAATAAATATTATGTCTTAATTTAATCATGCCATTGTGAAATAGATTTAAATTTTATTACAAACATCATTTCAAGTAACATGGGTGTTAGATATATATTAAAAAATAATATAAATTATTAAACTTAATACGATTATCATCGTAAACAAATAAGCAAAAGTTCACAATATATTAAATAATAGCGCGTTTATTAAGATTTTCATTATATTTATCCAGATAATGCCTTGACATCGGTTACTCCATGAACATGAGTTCATATACTATATTTTATTCTATCCTGGCCAAGATAGGAGATAAAATATAATATTTATAACTTATAAGACTTATATTAGGTAGTTATTACTTCTAAATTTTGTAGATTTCGTTAATATATATTCATGTGAAGATGCATACTGATGAAATCAGTTACCTAATATTTTATAGAAAATCTAAAAATTTCTATATTTTTAAATTGATAATGTTAAATGGAGTTGATATTAATATTTTAAAGTTCATACTAGTATTAAAGTTTTGAGCATATAGTAAAACAACCCTTAACTCATTTAAGTCTATTTATTAAAAGGAATAGCATGAAAAAAAAAGTAGTGAGTATTGATGATATCCATGTAGCAAACGATCTTCCATTTGTATTGTTTGGTGGTATGAATGTACTAGAATCGCGCGATTTGGCCATGAAGATCTGTGAACACTACGTTAGTGTAACGCGAAAACTAGGTATTCCTTATATTTTTAAGGCTTCTTTTGATAAAGCCAATCGTTCTTCTATTAACTCCTATCGAGGACCAGGACTAGAAGAAGGAATGAAGATTTTTGAAGAAATAAAAAAAACTTTTAGCGTAAAAATTATCACTGATGTTCATGAAAAAACTCAAGCGCATCAAGTTTCCGAAGTAGTAGATGTGATACAGATTCCAGCATTCCTAGCACGACAAACTGATTTAGTAATAGCTATAGCGAAAACTGGTTTAGTTATTAATATAAAGAAACCACAATTTATTAGCCCTTATCAAATAAAAAATATTGTTGATAAATGTAAGGAAAGCGGGAATGATAAGGTGATCTTATGTGATCGCGGAAACAACTTTGGCTACGATTACCTAGTAGTTGATATGCTTGGCATCAATATTATGAAAAACGTCACGGATGGACACCCGGTAATTTTTGATGTCACTCATTCTCTGCAAACCCGCGATTTATGCGCTATTACTTCTGGTGGACGGCGCGCTCAATTACCTGAATTAGCACGTGCTAGCATGGCAGTCGGTTTAGCTGGTTTGTTTATTGAGGCGCATCCAGAACCCAACTGTGCCAAATGCGATGGTCCATCCGCACTACCGTTAGATAAGCTAGAACCATTCTTAATACAGATGAAGGCGGTGGATGATCTAGTAAAAAAGTTCCCAATATTGGATACTAGTAACTAGGCATTAATGATCATAATTTCTATTAAATATCCTTTATCAAATATTTATAATTGAATAATATAAAGTAGCATATTTATTAGTAAAGAAATAAAATTTAAATAAAGTTGCTAACAATTAATATTTTTCTTTAGAAAACAACATGCTAATCTTATTATTTAATTACAGATTATGATGGAAATCAAGTTATAGCGGCTTGTAATAATTGTTGCGGATAATATCCAAATAATTAGGCCTCTATATTATATTCCCATCATTATCTATTATTTTGTTAATTTTTTTTAAATAAAACTACTCACAATATAAAATTGAATAAATAAACTTTCAATATTTTAGCCAAGAAATTTATAAGAAACTAATATATGACTAATATCATAACAGGAGTAATTTAAATTCCCCATCATATAATTTATTACATATAAAAAAATACAAAACTTCTTAAAATATACTCATTAATCAAATCAATTGTTACATTTTATTACGCGATAAGAAGTAATTAATTCTGATGTAGATCTAATTTTGAAAATACATAAAATAATTATTTTATGAGACGATTATATTATATAAACTATCGTAAAGTTTACTAAGTCAAAAAATCAGAATAAAACTTCTCCGCATTTAGATTGAGAGTAAATAAATATAAAAAAATAAAAGATTGTAAAAATAAATAGCAATAAGGCTAATAAAAATAGATACATGAGCATTTAGCTTACATTTTATTTTTTCTATTATATTTACATAATGATTTAACTAAAACTTATTAATCTAAGATTAATACTGTGCATTATCTCTTTTTGATATAAAAGTTAATATTTGTGATATAAGATTTAATATACTGATCATTAATTTTGCTCCCCCCTCTTAACTATAAAATAAGCTTTCCTATCCAATCGAATAAAGGTTATTACATATAATCTCTATCCTACTTGTATTTATCAAGATATAATAGGCTTATCTTTTTATAACGCATTGACTAAAAAATGATCTGTAGTATGACTGCCTATGCTAGGCGTGAAATCAAAGGTGAATGGAGCATTGCGGAATGGGAAATGCAATCTGTCAACCAACGTTATTTAGAAATTTACATCCACCTGCCTGAACTATTCCGTAACCTAGAACCTATTATTAGAAAAAGTATCCGTTCCCGTTTAACCCGCGGAAAAGTAGAGTGTACTCTAAGTTTTGAGATAGATCCAAATGCACAGCACTCAATGAAATTAAATAAAAAATTAGCTCAGAAAGTAATCAAAGCGGCAAATTGGATCAAAATGCAAAGTAATGGAACAATAAATTCAATTGATATATTACGATGGCCAGGAGTAATATCGAATACCAAAAGCGATCTTGGCGAAATCAACGAAAAATTAATACATACTTTAGAAGATGTACTGGATGACTTTATTGCCTCTAGAAAAAGAGAAGGTACTGAATTACAAATTTTCATCGAGCAACACCTCAATAATATCAGTGCTATAATTATTAAATTACGCACTCTCATGCCAAATATTTTACAATGGCAAAAAAGTCGTTTACTTACCAAACTTGACGAGGTCAAGTTGCAATTAGATAATAGCCGATTAGAGCAAGAATTAGTTCTTATAGCACAGCGATTAGATGTTATTGAAGAATTAGACAGATTAGAAGCTCATGTAAAAGAAACTCATAATATACTAAAGCAAAAAGGAGCTGTAGGCCGTCACCTTAACTTTATGATGCAGGAGTTTAATCGAGAGTCGAATACATTAGCTGCGAAATCAATAAATAATGATATTACTACTTCTGCTATTGAGCTAAAAGTACTTATAGAACAAATGCGCGAACAGATTCAAAATATAGAATAAATCTGCAGAACAATAAAAAATTATGCAATGCCAGTAACTGGTATACAGCAAACATTGATTTAAGGTTAAAAATATTAATATATTTAAATAAATATAGATTACATCTGAATATATATTGCATCTAGTGCAAATAGAGTATTATTTAGACCAATAATATTAAAAACTTACTATTATTGTATTCCAACTGCAGTGGCGTTTACTATAAAAATCATTAATTGAAAGAATGAAATTTTTTAAAAATCTAATTATTATATGTAATGCAGTTTAATATAAATTATTTATAACTAATATAGTCTAAGACACTATGATTGATTGTTTTTTAATATATCTTATATATCGGTTTATATAATACATAGAAAATAATACCAATGCTATTGGACCATATAAATTGGTAGCTATAATATATAATAAATACTATTAATATTAAAGTATTATTTAATAATATATTAAAATTTTACTCAAATAATAATGAATTTCGATATATTGGTGCTTAATGATAAATTTGTTATTTTAAATTACAAGTGACTTTATATTTTATGATGTAAATCTTATAAATGTAAAAAATTTAGTAATTATGAAAATTTGACGGCTTACATTATATTCCATCAAGGATACTAAAATATACATCCACGATATTGACTTAATATTATTGGTGCCGAAGGCCGGACTCGAACCGGCATGTATTCCTACGGTTGATTTTGAATCAACTGCGTCTACCAATTTCGCCACTTCGGCAGGCAAAGTATTAGACTTATACTTTAAATTATTTCAGCATAACTTACAACGATTTTAGCATTATAAATTTCACAAGTGTCCGTTATGTAAATAATAAAAATATTAAAAATGCTAATTAATAAAATACATAATGTACGATTAATAGTATGATAATTAGCATAATCCTATTATGCTCTATTGTCTGCTAAAAGTAATACAACGCGCTTACATTTATCCTTTCTTCACGTATTCACTTAGCATCAAATCTTTGCATATATTAATTTTATAACATTCACATACGGTCGCCTGAAATTGATTTTAAGTAATTCGGCCACTAAATAATGCAACGAGTATAGACTACAGATAATATATCGATTCTTAATATCGCTTCTCAATCATCTATAAAACCGCTACTTACCTTTAAGTAGTATATACATGCTAATTAGCAAGAAAGTAACACTAGGTATTAGTGCACCTAGCACAGGTAGTATGTTGTAGACGATTGTTAATTGACTAAAGACTTTCTCTAACACATAGAATAGAAAACCGCAACTGATACCAGTTATTACACGGATGCCCATTGACGAGCTGCGCAGCGGGCCAAAAATAAATGCTAATCCCATTAGCATCATTACTGCTACAGAAAACGGTGAAAAGATTTTATTCCACATATTTAGTTGATATCGTTTAGCTTCTTTACTACTTTGCTGCATATATTTTAAGGAATTATGAAGCCCTTGAATAGAGAGCGAAGCAGGATCTAAGACTACCACCCCTAATTTTTCAGGTGTTAAATTTGTATTCCATTTACTTATACTTGTCTGCGTTCTTCTTACCTGTTGCTCATTAGTCAAATCAGCAGTCTTGACTTGCGATAAAGTCCAAATTCCATCTTTAAATATGGCATTTACTGCATGGAGTACTGTTTCTAATCTAAGTTTGTCATTAAAGTGGTAAATGTTTATACCAGATAGTTCTTTTTCACTTACTAGACGTGCAATATAGATAAAATCATTACCATCTTTAGCCCATAATCCACTTTGTTTAGTAGAAACAAAAGAACTTCCATACATCTGTTGCACACGTAAATCGTGCGCCATTTTATTACCTTTCGGTGCTATACATTCGCTTATCCCTATGGTTAGCAGTACTAGAGGAATTGCCGTTTTAATTACCGAGCAAGCTATATCCATACGGGTATAACCTGCAGCCTGCATCACAATCAATTCACTACGCATGGCTAATTGACCTAGGCTAAACATCGCTCCAAGAAGTGCAGCCATTGGAAATAAAATCTCAATATCCTTAGGAATACTTAGCAGGGTAAACACCACTGCACCTAATATCGTATAGTCTCCTTGCCCTATTTTTCGTAATTGGTCAATAAATTTAATAATACTGGACAATGAGACCAGGATAAATAATGTTATGATGATAGCTTTAAAAATAGTTTTACCGATATATCGTTCTAATATGCCAAATATCATCCTATGCTTCTCAAGTGGGCACGCAACTTTCGTATCGGCACGGTATCCCATATATTCAATACAAGTGCAATAAAAAAATAGATAACGTTGACACTCCATAGACAGATAATTGGATCTAGTTTATCCTTGCCAACATTAGAACGAAGTGTAGTTTGTAGTAGAAAAAAAATTAAATATAACAAAACAATCGGTAATATACTTAATACTTCGCCTTGTTGTGAACGAACCGTGCTAAGTGGTACTACTAGTAGTGCCATGAGTACTACAGCAACGACTAAAGTTATACGCCAGTGCAATTCCATACGCATATCTAGTTTGTCAGACGTCCATAGAGTTCTCATCGCGATTTGTTCAGACTGAATATTATCCGATACAACTGGCCTATACCTAATTACAGCCTTATAATTATTAAAATCAGTAATACGGAAGTCATACAGCACTGCTGTACCCTCAAATCGTGTTCCATGATAAAGGGTTATCACCTGAGAACCATCCTGCTGTGATATGATGTTACCATATTTAGCTATTATTACAGAAGGACGGATAGTACTATTTGTCCTAAGTTGTGCAAGGAATACATTGCTGAAGTTTTTGTCTTTCATTTTACCGATAAATAAAACTGCATTACCGTTTTGTAATGGCTTGAACTGTCCTTCAATAAGTCCAGAAAGCATTGGGTTGGCCTTCACTTCATTAATTAATTTCTCTTTGTATTTACATGCTACTGGATTAATCCAAAAGACGTTTACCATGGCTAGAATAGAAGTAAGGATGGCTAATATCATAGCAGCGATAAGCAAAGTGTGTTTTCCAAGACCGCAAGCATGCATAATGGTGATTTCACTTGCGCTGTATAATCGTCCAAACGTCACGAATAAACTAATAAATAAACTTAAAGGCAGAATTAACTGTGCCATCTTTGGCATGGCTGATAGCAATAAAGAAAAGACTACATTTATTGGAATCTCACCATCAACTACATCACCTAATACCCTTACTAGATTCTGACAAAAAAAGATTAACAGCAAGATGAATAGAATGGCAATTTGATTCTTTAGCGTTTCTCTCACTAGATATCTTATAATGATCACTCTTATTAGACCTATTAAACCATTTCTTTTTGTAGCAAAATCGATAATTTTATCATCATTTAATATTAATTTTCATCATCATGGCACTGTTTATAAGGTATATAAAGTATTACTATATTAATATATGTCATTATTTTATTTATAAACCGATGTATAATTAGGTCTAAAAATAACACACTATATATCATAAAACTTGAACATAATATACCAATATTATCGTTATAAAGTATGTCATTTAAATATCAATTTTTCTTTAATATTCAGGAGAATACATGGATTTTAGTGTAAAAAGTAATAGCCCAGATCAATATCACAGTGATTGTATTATCCTTAGCGTTTTCGAACAATGCCGATTGTCTTCAGTCACGGAAAAAATAAATAAAATTAGTAATAGCTATATCAGCAGTTTACTGCAGAGTGGTGAATTAGAAGGTAAAATCGGGCAGACATTGCTTCTCTACCATATACCTCATGTTCTATCTAAACGGATCCTATTAATTGGTTGTGGACAAGAGTACGAAATTGATGCATGCCAATACAAAACAATCCTTCAGAAAAGTATTAATGCCCTTAAGAATACAGGCTCCATAGAAGCCATATGCTTCCTGACTGAGCTACATGTAAAAGGTCGCAATATATACTGGAAGGTACGTCAAGCACTAGAAATAATACAAGAATCGCTTTACGCTTTCGATCAGTTTAAAACCAATAAGATTGCATCACACCTTCCATTACGAAAGATAGTATTTAATGTTCCGACAAGTTGTGACATCACTAGCGGAAATTGTGCCATAGAGCATGGTATAGCAATAGCCTCTGGCCTTAAAGTATCAAAAGATCTTAGTAATATGCCTCCGAACATATGCAATGCAAACTACTTAGCCGCACAGGCGCGTCAACTGGCTAATACGTTTAGCCATTATATCACCACTAGTGTTATTGGCGAGCAACAAATGCAAGATCTTAAGATGTATGCCTATCTTGCAGTGGGAGCAGGTTCACAGAACGAATCATTGATGTCAGTAATAGAATATAGGGGAAATTCGACTCCTAGCGATAAGCCGATTGTCTTAATAGGGAAAGGGATGACGTTTGATTCCGGCGGTATATCCATTAAACCTTCAGCAGGAATGGATGAAATGAAGTACGATATGTGCGGAGCCGCTACCGTGTATGGCGTTATGGGTGTTGTTGCAGCATTAAATCTGCCTATAAACGTAATCGGTGTGCTAGCAGGTTGTGAAAATATGTTAAGTTCCCGT
Source organism: Serratia symbiotica (assembly GCA_900155695.1). GTDB lineage: Bacteria > Pseudomonadota > Gammaproteobacteria > Enterobacterales > Enterobacteriaceae > Serratia_E > Serratia_E symbiotica_A. The sequence continues at coordinate 64,385 of FUHL01000002.1, read as the reverse complement.
GCATATCGTCCCGGCGATGTGCTAACTACTATGTCTGGTCAGACTGTCGAGGTACTTAACACTGATGCTGAAGGCCGTCTTATACTGTGTGATACCCTGACTTACGTCGAAAGATTCAATCCTGCAGCAGTAATAGACATCGCCACGCTAACCGGTGCGTGCGTTGTAGCGCTGGGTAAGAATATAAGCGGTATGATGTCTAATCATGACTCACTCGCAAATGAGTTGCTCATTGCCGCTGAACAAACAGGAGATTCTACTTGGCGTTTGCCATTACCCAACGAGTACCACGAGCAGTTAGACTCTAATTTTGCTGATATGGCAAATATAACTGGAAGACCAGGTGGGGCTATAACTGCAGCCTGCTTCTTGTCACGTTTTTCAAATAAATACACCTGGGCGCATATAGATATTGCTGGGACAGCTTGGCATTCATGTAAAAATAAAGGTGCTACCGGTCGTCCAGTAGCCTTACTATCTCAATTTTTATTGAATAGAGCAGGACTCAATAAAGATGCTTAAAGTATTTTTAATGTTAAAAGACCAATCGTTATTAACGACGTATATTGATCTTATCAACGTGTATTTATCTGATATATACAACTCATCAACTATATTATCCTATCAGCAAAATAAAGAAGAAAAGATAAAATCTTTCACTACTCTCTAATTAAGAGGACATTCAACATATTTGGCTCTATTTTTTATTAATAGTGATAAATGAGATAATGAAACAAGCAACATTTTATTTACTTGAACATAATCAATCAGCAGGTATACTGAACGCACATGAATCCATGGCTTGCATTGTGGCGACAGAATGCTGGCGCTCTGGCAAGCGATTGATAATCGCTTGCGATAATAAGGAACAAGCTTGTCGGTTAGACGAAGAATTATGGCAACGTGAACCATACGCATTTATTCCACATAATTTATCTGGAGAAGGGCCGCATTCAGGTGCTCCAGTAGAGTTATCCTGGCCAGGACAATACAGTAATACCTCGCGTGATCTACTAATTACTTTACAACTGCAAGTTGCAGATTTTTCTTTGATTTTCAATCAAATAATAGACTTTGTGCCTTATGAAAATACCCTTAAGCAGTTAGCGAGAAACCGTTATAAAGTTTATCGCAATGTTGGCTTCCATTTGACGACTAAAAAGCCGCCTCTTCACTAAATAACGATTTTATGAAATGGAAAAGATAAATAGTCACTTTAATACTACATATAACCCGAAAGAAATTGAAAATAAACTATACGATTATTGGGAACATCATGGTTATTTCAAGCCAAATGGTAAACTAAACCAAGCACACTTCTGCATTATGATTCCGCCACCGAATATTACTGGTAGCCTACATATGGGCCATGCGTTTCAACAGACGATTATGGATATCTTAATACGATACAATCGTATGCAAGGTAAAAACACTTTATGGCAAATTGGTACAGACCATGCCGGCATTGCCACCCAGATGGTAGTAGAGCGAAAAATTTCTATAGAAGAAGGCAAGAGTCGACATGATTATGGCCGTGAGCGATTTATAGATAAAATCTGGCATTGGAAGATGAAATCGGGTGGTACTATAACCCATCAAATGCGGCGTTTAGGAAACTCTGTCGATTGGACACGAGAACGTTTTACTATGGATGAGAGCTTTTCAAATGCAGTACGCGAAGCATTCGTACGTCTTTATCAAGAAAATTTAATTTACCGAGGTAAACGCTTGGTAAACTGGGATCCTAAATTACGCACTGCTATTTCTGATCTAGAAGTTGAAAATCGCGAATCTCTAGGATCTATGTGGCATCTACGCTATCCTTTAGCTAACGGCGTTAAAACTACTTGTGGTAAAAATTACTTAGTTGTGGCAACCACCCGTCCTGAAACTGTACTTGGTGATACCGGTGTAGCTGTTAATCCCGAAGATAGTCGTTATAACTATTTGATTGGCAAAGAAATCATTGTTCCTTTAGTTGGTCGTCGCATTCCAATTGTTGGAGATAAGCATGCCAATATCGAAAAAGGCACTGGCTGTGTGAAGATAACACCAGCTCATGACTGGAATGACTATGCAGTAGGTAAACGTCATGACCTACCAATGATTAACATCTTAAATTTTGATGGAACCATCCGTCAGGAAGCGCAAGTATTCAATATATCAGGGGAAATATGCAATAACTATAGCAAAACTATACCTATTGAATACCAGGGTATAGATCGCTTTGCGGTGCGTAAAGCAATAGTTTCGGCTTTTGACCAACTATCTTTGCTTGATGCAATTAAACCACATAATCTAACAGTTCCGTATGGCGACCGTAGCGGTGTCGTAATCGAGCCTATGCTGACAGACCAATGGTATGTGCGCACTGCACCGCTAGCGAAAGTAGCTATAGAAGCAGTAAAAAAAGGTTTAATCCAGTTCGTGCCTAAAAAATACGAAAATATATATTTCAGCTGGATGCAGGACATTCAGGACTGGTGCATTTCCCGTCAGCTATGGTGGGGTCACCGTATACCAGCGTGGTACGACATAAAAGGTAAGGTCTATGTCGGCCGCAGTGAAGATGAAGTTCGAAAGAAATATAATATATCTACTGAATTGATATTAATGCAGGACCAAGACGTATTAGACACCTGGTTTTCTTCTAGCTTATGGACTTTTGCTTCTTTAGGTTGGCCAGAGAAAACTGATGCTTTAAAAATATTCCATCCCACTAACGTAATAGTTAGCGGATTTGATATTATCTTCTTCTGGATTGCACGTATGATTATGTTAACGATGCACTTTATAAAAGATAAAAATGGGAAATCCCAGATTCCATTTCATACTGTTTATATTACTGCTTTAATCTGCGATGAAGAAGGACAAAAAATGTCTAAGTCTAAAGGTAATGTCATAGATCCGTTAGATATGATTGATGGTATCTCACTGCAACATTTGCTTAAAAAACGCACCAAAAATATGATGCGGCCAAAATTAGCAGATAAGATTCGTAAACGTACTCAACAACAATTTCCAAACGGAATTAAGCCATATGGTACAGATGCCTTGCGATTTACTCTAGCAGCAGTAACCTCTACTTGCCGTGATATTCATTGGGACATCAATCGCCTAGAAGGCTATCGTAATTTTTGTAATAAACTGTGGAACGCCAGCCGCTTTATCATTATCAATACTGAATCTTATGATTGTGGTTTTAAAGGAAGTAAAAAAATACTGTCGATGGTCGATCGCTGGATACTAACTGAATTTAACCGTACAGTACAATCCTATCGCATAGCGATAGATGCCTATCGTTTCGATCTAGCAGCTAAAATCTTATACGAATTTACTTGGAACCAATTTTGTGACTGGTATCTTGAACTAACTAAACTAATATTGAGTAATAGTAGTGAAGAGAAAAAACGGGGCGCTCGCTATACATTGATTACTGTACTAGAAATGCTTTTACGATTAGCACATCCGATCATTCCATTCATAACAGAGATTATCTGGCAACAAGTGCAGCTACTTATTAACTCTAATAATAACACCAATACTGAACACAATAAAAGTATTATGTTACAACCGTTTCCAGAGTATCACGCCACGCTAGAAAATAAACAGGCATTAAATGATCTAGAATGGTTAAAACAAACAATTATTGTTTTACGAAACATTCGCATAGAAATGAATATCAAGCCAAACAAATTACTAGTAGTGCTAGTACGAAATGCTGATGCCGATACCCAATGCCGTATACAGCAAAATCAGTGTTTTTTAACATGCATGGCAGGTCCGTCGTCAATGACACTACTGCCAGATGGTGAAAAAGGTCCCCCATCTCTTATAAAATTAATAGAAGGCGCTGAACTTTTAATACCTCTTGATGGCTTGATGGATAAAGAGGAAGAGATCAAACGTTTGACAAAAGAGATAAGTCAACTGGATACAGAAATCATCTCTATTAGAAATAAACTAGCCAATACATCTTTCGTATCTCGTGCACCCAAAGCAATTGTTGATAAAACACGAGATAAACTTGCATCCTGCACAGAAGATAAAGAAAAATTACAAAAACAAAAGGAAAGGATTATATTAATCTAATTTATGTGATAAAAGTTATCAAATCAGTTAGTGCTCTGGCTATTAATGTAGTAGCCAGAAATTTATTTAGTTACTCTTTTATATGTCTAGGCTTTTAATTAGACCTTACTGAGGTCGATAAATATTAACTAATACAGATAAAATCTGTAGTTCAATTCCTGATCTATAACGTAACATTAACTTAAAAGTTTTTGAGAATATTTTTTTATAATTAAATTATTATCGTTATAACGAAGATATTTAATATATTAATTATCAGCATAAAATCATATGCTAATAAAACGAGTAAATAACGTAAAATATTACATATTATTTTTTATCATATACTTATTAAATATACAAGAGAATAGATTACAGTATTTAAAATAAAATAATATCTAATTTATATACAAACGTTACTGATATATTGAACGTAGCATATTCAGAAGGTATATATCGCATATACTATTCAAAATTTTTTAGATGCAACTTTTATATAATAGAATAAGAGTCTCTAAAATAAGATAAATTGAAGATGGAAAAAATGTTGAATGGATATTAAATATTGAAATGCGAATATCTTAGAAAAGAGTTACTAATTTCTATAATATTAGCACGCTAAATAACCATTTTAATTATTATATAATGTATGATAAACACTGATTCAGACAATAATAGATTTCGAGTAATATCACAACTATCTATATATATCTTTATATATAGATATATAAACATCAATTTATAGTTATTATAAATAATAATTAGCAAATTTAAAATTAATGTTTAATTGAAATTTCTACTTCAGAAAATTTATTTTATTACATGCAAGATATATATTAAAATATAAAATAAATAACTCATAAAATTCATAAATGTAATTTTTGCACTATATGCACATGACATAGTTACTATTTTAATGTATAGCGATTTTAATGAATAGATTAATATACTGTTAGTATATAAAAAATAATGAAGAAGTAAAATTTCAGGTGATTTATAATAATAAAATATTCTATGGAATAGATGAATCGTATAGGATATTATAGCAGTCTAATGCTACGTAAAATTACGGATTATATCTAAGGATATTGAATATATATTATATAATTGTATAATATTCCATTAATTACTAAAACTACACTGATTTTATTACTAAATAAGACACTTGCTGAAACTCTATTATCTACTTAATAAGTCCCTTAAGCCATTTAACAATATTGTCAACTTAATTTTTGCTGAACAATGATCAAGTACTCATATTAAACAATACTAGTGCTTAAGTTTATGTATAATAAATATAATAATTTACATTCTCATTACAATGTATAATAGGGGGTTACGTATATGATTGTACATAAGTTAGTTTTCATGCGTCATGGTGAAAGCCAATGGAATAAAGAAAATCGATTTACTGGTTGGCATGATATTGATTTATCAGATAAAGGACATGCAGAAGCAAAAATAGCAGGGAAAATGTTACAAGCTGAAGGTTTTTATTTCGATTTTGCATATACCTCAGTCCTCAAACGAGCTATTCATACCCTCTGGCATATCCTCGATGAACTTGACCAAATCTGGCTTCCTATTAAAAAATCTTGGAAGTTAAACGAGCGTCACTATGGCGCTTTACAAGGTCTTAATAAAATGGAAACTACGCAGCAATATGGTAATGAACAAGTTAAACAATGGCGTCGTAGTTTGACTGTAACACCGCCAAGTTTAACTAAAGAAGATGAACGATATCCAGGCTATGACCCAAAGTACAGTATGCTCAATGAACACGAATTACCACTAACAGAAAGTTTAATGTTAACAATTAATCGAGTTATTCCATATTGGAATAAAGAAATTTTTCCAAGAATTAATAGAGGACAGCGTGTTATCATAGTAGCTCATGGTAACTCACTGCGAGCACTGGTAAAACACCTAGATAACCTCAACGCAGATGAGGTGCTTGAACTGAATATCCCAACAGGCATCCCATTGGTTTATGAGTTCGATGATCATTTTAAGAAAATTCAGTCTTATTATTTAGGTAATAACGACATCATTTCTAATGACGTGGCTAAAATTATAAATAAATATCAAATAATATGATGGAAAAGTTAATACAAAATTTGCGTAAAATAGATTATGCCAATTAAACTAGATAATATATATTATCTAATCCCTAATTTAATAGGATGTATATCCTAATTATATTCTATCAGCTCAAGCATGCTCTTATAAAATATAAAGATAAGAAAATTGACTGTTTATTCCTTTGCTTTTATCTATAATTGACTGTTTATTCCTTTGCTTTTATCTATAAAAGATATGGCAAATGAACCATTGTCAAGATATTATCAATGTAATAAAAAACTAAATATAGTTTTTGTTAAAAAGGATGAATTAAAATAAATTATTAAAATAGTACAATATAAGCAATACTATACATGATCAACAATAAGTTAAGAGGAACAATTTATACATTTAGGAGATATTAACAAGTTGCTGATAAATATACTATTTTTCAAAATTAATAGTGTGTTTAAATTATTTATTAGCTAATTGTAACATTCAAATCAATTAGCTAATACTTATTATTGTAATGTAATTCAATAGTGATTCACATAATCATATTAGGTTTAAATAAATTTTAAGCAATTCATTGATATATTCGTATTCGAATTATTATTTAATCGTTATAAAATTATTCTGCATTTGATATTTATCACTGCTTTCACAATAAATTTAGAAGGTAGATAATTATAAATCATAGTTAGCCAAAAATTAATATATCATCCTATATAAAATTATAACATTGATAATAAGTTAACATCATTTATCATGCGATATATAAAATAAGTTAATATCTGCTTGTCTGATTAATTAAGCAAAGTAATAAGATTACTTCTTGAAAGCTTTGGAGTTTGGTAAATCAGTAATGCTACCTTCATAAATTTCCGCAGATAGACATACAGATTCATACAAAGTGGGGTGAGCATGCATAGTCAATGAAATATCTTTGGCATCACATCCCATCTCAATGGCTAAACTAATTTCACCAAGTAGCTCTCCACCGTTTGTTCCAACAATTGCACCACCAATAATACGGTTTGTTTCTTTATCAAAGATTAGTTTAGTCATTCCTTCTGCACAATCAGACGCTAGGGCACGGCCAGATGCTGTCCAAGGAAAGGTAGCAATTTCATAGTTGCGGCTATTTTGTTTTGCTTCTTTCTCAGTTAAACCGACCCATGCGACTTCTGGTTCCGTATAAGCGATGCTTGGTATGACTTTTGGATCGAAGTAGTGATTCATGCCAGCGATAACTTCTGCAGCAATATGCGCTTCATGCATACCTTTGTGTGCCAACATAGGCTGACCAACAATATCACCAATAGCGAAGATATGGGATACATTAGTACGTAACTGTTTATCTACTTTTATAAACCCACCTTCGTCAACATTAATACCTGCTTTATGAGCATCTAGTAACTTTCCATTTGGTGCGCGGCCAATTGCAACCAAAACTGCATCATAACGCTGTGGTTCTGATAAAGCATTTTTCCCTTCTGTACTGACATAGATACCTTCTTTTTTTGCTGATATTTTCGTTACCTTAGTTTCTAGAAATAACTTAAAGTCCTTTCGGATACATTTAGTAAAGAGTGTGGTAACGTCCTTATCTGCTAGAGCAATAAGTTGATCGGATATCTCGACTACATCAATCTGTGAACCTAGTGCATGGTATATAGTCCCCATTTCTAGGCCAATGATACCACCTCCTAGAATTAATAAACGCCGTGGAATTGTGCTCAGCGAGAGTGCATCAGTGGAATTCCATACTCGCGGATCATCATGGGGAATGAATGAAAGTTGCATTGGTCGGGAACCAGCGGCAATAATAGCGTAATCAAAGTTAATAGTTGTTAAGTCGTGTATATTTTCAACCACCAGGCTATTAGCACTGGAAAACTTTCCTAAACCATTGATTATTTGTACTTTTCTTCCTTTAGCCATACTACCTAGACCGACACTTATCTGCCTAATTAATGTTTCTTTCCAGATACGCATCTGATCAATGTTTATAGTAGGTTCATTAAACAAAATGCCGTGCGTGCCTAACTTCTTGGCCTCTTTGATTACTTTAGCAATATGTAGTAAGGTTTTAGAAGGAATACAACCTACATTTAAGCAAACACCACCTAAAGTTGAATAACGTTCTACCAGTACAGTTTCAAAACCTAAGTCAGCACAACGAAAAGCTGCAGAGTAACCTGCCGGTCCCGCTCCCAACACAACAACCTGAGTTTTAATTTGAGCACTCATTTATAACCTCTTGATTTATTGTCTAGTTGGAAAAGCATTATTATACTCTTTATTTTTTAAGATACCAGACTCACTACCTGAAGGACATTACTTAAAAATAAGCCGCTCTGTCTTTTTCTATTACTTTATGTCCATAAAGTATTTTATCAATTAAAATCACAATAAGCTTGATCTATAAATTTACTAAATATATAAAGAATTTAAAGCATTATTTGTTCTTTGTAAAACGTAATGAAAGATGCTTATTTATACAATTGTATTAGATGATGAACAATCTCGAGCATATTTTATTAACTGCTCAAGAAGTTGCATCGTAAACTACGCAACTTAGTTATGACATTATTAAGCAGCGAATATCAGCAAGTATATTATTAATCATTGTGATAAATCTTGCTCCATCAGCGCCGTCAATCACACGATGGTCAAATGAAATCGACATCGGCATCATTAGACGTGGAATAAATTCTTTACCATTCCAGATAGGCTCCATAGCAGACCTAGAAATACCCAGAATAGCTACTTCCGGTACATTGATGATGGGCGAGAAGTAAGTGGTTCCGATACTACCTAAAGTCGAGATGGTAAAGCAACCACCTTGTATTTCTTCGACGGTTAATTTTCCATTGCGCGCTTTTTTAACTATATCCATTAACTCCAGAGACAGCGAGATGATTCCCTTTTTGTTTATATCTTTGATCACCGGAACAACTAAACCATTTGGTGTATCAACTGCTACACCGATGTTAATATATTTTTTGAGTATTAACTTCTTACCATCTGCAGATAATGAACTATTAAAACGTGGCATCTTTTCTAGAGCAGCTGATACCGCTTTCATGATAAATACAAGTGTAGTAGACTTCACATCTAACTTACGTTTTACAGCGTCTTCATTCTGTTCCTTACGAAATATTTCTAAATCAGTGATATCTGTTTTATCAAAAATAGTAACATGCGGGACAATAACCCAGTTACGACTTAAATTAGCTCCAGAAATTTTCTGGATACGACTAATATCAACTTCTTCAATAGCACCGAATTTACTAAAATCCACTTTAGGCCATGGTTGCACACTAGGAATGGCAGAAAAAAAAGAGGTATCGGCATGTTGCATGATATTTTTTACGTAAGCGTGAATATCTTCACGTAAGATGCGGCCTTTAGAACCCGAGCCCTTTACTTTTGTTAGATTAATACCAAATTCACGAGCTAAACGGCGGATTAGTGGAGTTGCATGCGCATAATCGGCATTTTCGCTAAATTCATCTTTTTGATCGATATGATTGGTAGATGAAAAAACTTTCATTGATTGTTGAGTTATTGGTATCGAAGAAAGTGTTGCATTCATTATGGGCGTGGAAGAAGTTGACGTTATACAGTCAACAGTCAATACCATAATCAAAGATCCAGTTTTAACTTTATCGCCAGGCTTCATACAGATCTCTTGCACTGTTCCGCTACACGGCGCAGGTATTTCGATAGATGCCTTATCGCCTTCTACAGTGATAATTGATTGTTCAGTCTTAACTTTATCCCCAACATTGACCATAATCTCAGTAATTTCTACTTCGTCTATACCGATATCCGGTAACTTAATTTCGATAGACATTGTGCTATACCTTTTATGCCTGACGCGGATTGATTTTTTCTGGATTGATATCAAATTTTTTAATCGCATCAGTAACTAGAGAGGTTTCAATATTACCATATTTAGCCAATATACCCAATGCAGCCACGACTACATAAGATTGATTGATTTCAAAATGGTGACGCAGATTTTTACGGCTATCTGAGCGACCAAATCCATCAGTACCTAGTACGCAATAAGCGCTAGCTGGGATATAATTTCGCACCTGTTCTGCAAATAACTTTATATAGTCAGTAGCTGCTACTGCTGGCGTCTCATTCATTACTTGAGCTATATAAGGTATATGTGGAACTTCATTTGGATGTAGCATATTCCAGCGATCACAGTCCTGACCATCACGCGCTAATTCAGTAAAAGAAGTAACGCTATATATATCAGAACCTATATTATAATCTTTCGCTAAAATCTCTGCTGCAATGCGTACATGACGTAATATAGCTCCAGAACCTAAAAGCTGTATCTTGCCTGTTTTGCCTTCTAGACTCTCCAATTTATAGATACCCTTACGGATACCCTCTTCTGCGCCTCTTGGCATTCTTGGCATAGAGTAGTTTTCGTTTAGAGTAGTGATATAGTAATAAACATTTTCCGGTTGATCACCGTACATGCGCACTAGGCCATCATGCATAATAACTGCTACTTCATAGGCATAGGCAGGATCATAAGACATGCAGTTAGGAATAGTCAGAGACTGAATGTGGCTATGCCCATCTTCATGTTGTAATCCCTCACCATTCAGTGTAGTTCTACCTGAGGTGCCGCCAATGAGGAAGCCACGTGCCTGCTGATCACCTGCCGCCCAGCATAGATCACCAATACGTTGAAAACCGAACATTGAGTAGTAAATGTAGAATGGGATCATCGGTAGATCATTAGTACTGTAAGATGTCGCAGCAGCTAACCAAGAAGATGCAGCACCTAATTCATTAATGCCTTCCTGTAATATTTGACCTTTCTTGTCTTCTTTATAAAATGCAAGCTGCTCACGATCTTGCGGTATGTACTGCTGTCCATTAGGGTTATAGATGCCTATCTGACGAAAGAGACCTTCCATGCCAAATGTCCGAGCTTCATCTGCAATGATGGGTACTAATCGATCCTTAATTGATTTATTTTTTAGCATTATGTTTAAAACACGCACAAAGGCTATAGTAGTGGAGATATCTTTGCTCTGTACGTCGAGCAATGCGCTAAAATCTTTAAGAGATGGTAATACTAATTTTTGTGTAAATTCTGTCAGACGACTTGGTAAATAACCTTTTAAATCCTGACGGCGTTTATGCAAATATTGGTATTCTTCAGTATCTTTTGCGAAATAAATATACGGTAATTGCTCAATATCAGTATCAATAATCGGTATATTAAAACGATTACGTAAATGCTGAAGACCTACTATATTCATTTTTTTGACTTGATGAGCGATATTTTTACCTTCTGCTGTTACTCCCATACCATAACCTTTTATAGTATGAGCCAAGATAACAGTAGGTTTTCCTTGAGTATCTTGTGCTTTTTTTAATGCCGCAAAGATTTTTTTAGGATCATGACCACCACGATTCAATTGCCATATCTCGTCGTCGGTCATATCTTTTACTAATGCAGCTGTTTCTGGATAACGACCAAAGAAATGTTTACGTACATAAGCACCGTCTTTAGATTTAAACGTCTGGTAGTCACCATCTAGGGTTTCATTCATAAGTTGAACTAGTTTGCCACTCTTGTCTTTACGCTGTAATTCATCCCAATTCCCTCCCCAAATGACTTTTATTACCTGCCAACCTGCTCCATCAAAAATGCTGGCTAATTCGTTAATAATCTTACCATTACCAGTAACTGGGCCATCTAACCGCTGTAAATTACAGTTGATAAAAAAAACCAGATTATCGAGCTTCTCACGGGTAGCAATAGTAAGTGCGCCCTTAGATTCTGGCTCATCCATCTCTCCATCACCTAAGAAAGCATAAACAGTTTGTTGCGAGGTGTCTTTTAATCCTCTATTTTCTAAATATTTAAGAAATCTAGCCTGATAGATAGCACAAATCGGACCTAATCCCATCGATACCGTCGGAAATTGCCAGAATTCAGGCATCAATTTTGGATGCGGATACGATGGTAATCCATTCCCATTAACTTCTTGTCGGAAGTTATTCATTTGTTCTTCAGTCAGTCGACCTTCAAGGAAAGCACGCGCGTAAATACCAGGTGCAATATGACCTTGAAAATACACTAAATCTCCACCGTCTTGGTCATTTTTTGCACGAAAAAAGTGATTAAAACAAACTTCATAGAAGGTCGCGGAAGATTGAAAAGATGCTATATGCCCTCCCAGCTCTAAATCTTTTTTAGAGGCACGTAGAACAGTCATAATAGCATTCCAACGAATAGCTGCACAAATGCGACGCTCTAAATCTAGATTACCTGGGTAATCTGGTTCATCCTCTACAGCAATAGTATTAACGTAATTATGCGTACCAGTATCCCTCACTACTTGTACACCGCTTTTGCTCGCTTCTTCTAAGATCTGCTCAATTAAAAATTCAGCACGTTCAATACCCTCTTCACGGATAACAGATTTTATCGCCTGTGTCCAATCACGAGTTTCAAACCGATCCACGTCATTTGTTAGACGCTTTGACATGCTGGCATTCCTTATTCTATCAAATAATTGATTTAGAGCTTATTTTCCGATGTTTTATGATAAAACTCTCAGAATAATTAACCTGTTTTTAATACAAAATTCTGGTAAAGATATTTAATTAATTATAGGCATTACTTATTCTATCATCATACAGCATAAACTTTAATCTCTGTATTTTTAGAAGCATCACTATAATTCTTTCTTAAGATCAGTTATCTTTACTGATTATTGGTAGTCATTACTTTTTATATTAGTGCTACGTAAATGTAAAAACTCGACGATCCTGCCTTACTTACATACCATCATGTCCTAATATGTACTATTTTAGTACATCCACTATCTCGCTGATATCTCATAATACTAGAAGCGACAAACAAAAGTTCAACATATTTTATTCAAAACTGGTTATCCTATACGAATGAAGTAAATACAATACATAAAATATTAGCAGGCAAACCTTATTTATGGGGATGAGATATTCCATAATAGCAACAGCGTTATAAGATCACGTTTTATAATTTCATCAAATGATCTATGTAAAAATTACAAAAAATAGATTCTCAGCAAAATAGAAACATGAATTGTTTTTAACGTTTGGCGTATTTCAAACAAACAAAATCTATATAAGCATATAGTCAGCTAGTAAGTCAGCTAGAAAATTAATACAACTGCAATACACTAATGAATTTACATAAAATTCATCTTATCTTTTAGTATGACAAGCACTTCTGTCACTAATCACGATCGTAGATCGTGTTCTTAATGAAAGCGTGGAGATATTATATTATTTTTCTATAATTGCGTTAAAATTGCGCTAATAAAATCGCGCTAATAAAATTACGTTATTAAAGTTACGTTATTAAAGTTACGTTATTAAAGTTATCACATGACTGAAACGTAATCATTTGTAGTATATTAACTATCTTCGTCTCTAATTCAATAACGTCTCATTGACGCACTTTGCGAAGTTTGCTAGAGCTTGTTTAGAAAGCAAGCAATTCTTCTCTATAAAATAGCATAGCGTCAATTGTAAAATAGCACGGATTTAATTGAACAAAAAGAATTGAAATACATATCATCTAGAACAGTAAGAAACCTAAATCATACGGATCACTTATCAATATACAACTTTAAAAGACTGTATCAATTACATAATAATACAGAAAAATTTTATCACATTCATTTCAAAATTTAACAAATTATGCACTCAGTTTATTATATAATATTTTGCTGATATATTAATAATAAAACACTTTTGATAAAAAATCTTTTTATGAATATATCAAAATTAGTCGGTGACTAGTATTTACTTACGCGGAGTATTGCCTACTACAATTTTATTAATTTTCAGTACGGCTAATTTTGATTCATCAAAAACAAGCTCGCAGGATAGTATATAGCTATGTTAGCATAGTTCCCTAGATCACTTGACTTCTCCGGTATTAATGAATTATCAGGTTCTGGCTCGTAAGTGGCGCCCCCAAACGTTTTCAGATGTTGTAGGACAAGAACATGTGTGTATAGCACTGAGTAATAGTCTTATACAAAATCGCGTTCATCATGCCTATTTATTTTCAGGTACGCGTGGCGTAGGCAAGACAACAATTATTCGCCTACTAGCCAAAGGAATAAATTGCGAAACAGGCATCACCGCTGTTCCGTGTCGTCAATGTCTTAACTGTTGTGAGATTGAACAGGGAAGATTTGTTGACATGCTCGAAATTGACGCTGCATCTAGAACTAAAGTAGAAGATACCCGTGATCTGTTAGATAACGTCCAATACGCCCCCGCTCGAGGCCGATTTAAGGTTTACTTAATCGACGAAGTCCATATGCTTTCACGCCACAGTTTTAACGCATTATTAAAAACGTTAGAAGAACCACCTATGCACGTTAAATTTCTTTTGGCTACTACCGATCCTAAGAAATTACCAGTAACCATTCTTTCACGTTGCTTACACTTCCATCTCAAGGTATTAGATACAAAGCAGATACACAATCAAATACAAAGGATACTGATAGCAGAAAAAATTCATAACGAAAGTCATGCATTAGAGTTGTTAGCACACGCTGCTGACGGTAGCATGCGCGATGCGTTAAGCCTAACAGATCAAGCTATAGCAATAGGAGCAGGACAAGTTACCACAGACACTGTTAGACAAATGCTTGGATTACTTGATGAAACACAGGCATTTGCAATACTTGAATCGCTAGTTAGTGCTGACAGTAAAAAAGTAATGGAGCAGGTGAAAAAGTCAGCAGAAAGAGGTGAAGATTTGGAAAAACTACTAATAGAAATGTTAGCACTATTACACCGTATTGCAATGGTGCAATTATTACCAATCATGAGTGATCAAGAGTACTCTAATCTTCCTCAACAGAGGTTGCATACACTAGCGCATACCTTAGCACCTGTAGACGTACAACTTTATTACCAGATACTATTAGTTGGACGAAAAGAACTACCTTATGCTCCTAATTGCCGCATGGGAGTTGAAATGACTCTTTTACGTGCATTAGCATTTTATCCAAAATCATTTATCACTAGACCGCACAGCCTACCTGTGCAAATAATGCAGACAAGGCAAGAAGCACAAGAATTGCATGACATTGCACCACTATTAGACCAGTCTAATATAATAAAAAAATCACAAAAACTGAATTTGTCAGATGCTACGACTCAATTGTTAAAAGCACGAAGTCTACTACAGAAACAGGGAGTATCTACAGAAAAAAAGTCCTAATGGCCTTAGGCAAATCGCATCCAATAATACAATCTGAATTCGAGCAATTTACGGTTGTAACTAACAGAATTGAGAAATATCAAACGATAAACATCTCAGAGGGAAATAAAGCTACATCACATACATACCGATATCGTGCCCTTAGTAAGAAAAGAGATACGTCGATAGCCATGAGGATATCTAAAGGTTTGCACATGGTGCTCGAGTATAATAATACCCCAGCACTCCTAGCTAAAATAGTAATAGAATCATTGAAACGAGATTCCTGGGCACTAGAAATTAGTAACTTGAAGCTACCAGAATTAGTGCAACAGTAGAATTGAATACCTTTAAACAGCAAATAGGACGTAGACAACATTTGTCTTCATCTTGGATCTGCACAATGTCACCTACATTCATTATTAGCGCAACAACACTCGGTGATGCACTTAGAGAACTATATAATCATAAAATTATACTAAGTGTATTAGATGATGATTTATCGCAACGAGCTCTTCTTGAATGGCGAGAATCTATTCATTAAATAAAAATTGGCGCAGGCAAGCCAATCTATCATTGCGGATACCCATATCCATATTATCCGTCTATTTTTTAACGTAGAACTGGATAAAGAAAGTATTCGTCCTATTTAAACGTAACTACTGTGTACTACATGCAGATTAAGTAAAGAGAGATGACTATGTTTAATAAAGGTGATTTAGGCAATCTGATGAAGCAAGCTCAAGAAATGCAAGAAAAAGTGCAACAAATCCAGAAAGACGTCTCTGCATTAGAAACTACAGGGGAGTCTGGAGCGGGTCTGGTAAAAGTGATGATTAACGGTGTTTATAATTGCCTCCGTGTTAAAATAGAACCAAGTCTAATGGAGGAGAATCAAGAAATGTTAGAAGATCTAATCGCTGCGGCCTTTAACGATGCTGCACGACGTATAGAAATAATAAAGAAAGAGAAGATGTCGTCAGTATCAAATGATATGCAGTTACCACCTGGATTTAAGATGCCATTCTGATAATATAAATTAACGAGTTAATTTCAACATGAGACAAAGAGTTTTTATGTTTTACGTTCATTATCAAAAATTCAGCGTAATGATAAAATGATAGTATCAGTTAAATAAAATTGGCATGCGCGCTACGCGTGCCATGTTACCAATCACTAAGTATTGGATGAACAACACTTGACAGAATAAGATATTTATACTATTTGTGTTTAATCTTACTATTTTAGTATATAATGCAATTTGAATTAAATATACAAAGAGAACAATTAAAGATCTAAAGAGAATAGAGTTTATATTAATAATCGTAAACTAATATTAGTTAATTACTATCACGATTTTATGTTAGCAGTACGCTGCTGTAATATATAACTAGCTTTTACGTTATTACATAGACTTATAATAGAAAACCTAAAGATATATTGGCGATTTTGCATATTTTCTTACAGTATACACTTAAAAAATTTTTTCTATTCTTCATGATGAATGGCATTACTGTATCATTTTGTAAACTATTATATTTATGTAAGTAAGGAATGAATGATGAGAGGTCAAGAAACGCGTGGGTTCCAATCTGAAGTAAAGCAACTACTTCATTTGATGATTCATTCACTATACTCTAATAAAGAGATTTTTTTACGCGAATTAATCTCTAACGCTTCAGATGCTACTGATAAACTACGCTTCCGGGCATTATCCATACCTGAGCTATATGAAGGTGACGGGACACTACGTGTCCGCTTGTCTTGTAATAAGAAGACAAGAACATTAACTATCTCTGATAACGGCATTGGCATGAGTCGTGAAGAAGTCATTGAGAATCTTGGTACTATTGCAAAATCAGGGACCAAAGCTTTCCTTGAGTCTATGAGTTCGGATCAAGTTAAAGATAGGCAGCTAATTGGTCAGTTTGGTGTTGGTTTCTATTCAGCGTTCATTGTAGCCGATAAAGTGACAGTACGTACTCGTTTAGCAGGTACCCTTGTTGAGAATGGTGTGTTTTGGGAATCTATAGGTGAGGGAGACTATAAAATAGCCGATATTACAAAAGAGACGCGTGGCACTGAAATCACACTTTATCTACGTGCAGGTGAAGATGAATATCTTGATGATTGGCGTTTACGATCAGTGATTAGCAAATATTCAGACCACATCGCGCTTCCAGTAGAAATAGAGAGTAAAAAAGACAAAGATAATAGTATTATTTGGGAACGCATTAACAAGGCACAGGCTTTATGGACACGTAACAAGAAAGATATTACTGAGCAAGAATACAAAGAATTTTATAAGCATATCACTCACGATTTTAATGATCCTTGTATTTGGACTCTTAATCGGGTAGAAGGCAAGCAACAATATACCAGTCTGTTGTATATACCTTCTCAAGCAAAGTGGGATATGTGGAATCGCGATCATAAACATGGACTAAAACTATACGTACAGCATGTTTTAATCATGGATCATGCTGAACATTTTATGCCAAACTACCTACGTTTTGTATGCGGCATAATTGACTCTAATGATCTTCCGCTCAATATATCCCGCGAAGTACTGCAAGATAACAGCGTCACGCAAAACATGCGAAGCGCAATGACTAAACGCGTATTACAGATGTTAGAAAAGCTAGCAACAAATGATAATGAAAGCTATCAAAAGTTCTGGAATCAATTTGGACTAGTCTTTAAAGAGGGCCCAGCAGAAGATAACGGCAATCAAAAAGCAATTGCAAAATTATTGCGTTTTACGTCTACCTTTCGCGATAATTCAACGCAAAATGTATCGTTAGAAGAATACATTAACCGTATGATTAAAAATCAAGAGAAAATTTACTACATTACTGCTGATAGTTATACAGCCGCTAAAAGCAGCCCACATTTGGAACTTTTCCGTAAGAAAAAGATTGAAGTGTTGCTCTTATCCGATCGCATTGACGAATGGATGATAAATCATCTAACAGAGTACGAAGGTAAGTCTTTTCAATCAGTAAGTAAAACAGATGAAACACTGAACCAGTTTACAGATACAAGTGAAAAGCAAAAGGCTAGCGAGCAAAAATTTGAAACATTTATAAACCGTGTCAAAACGTTATTAGGGGAACGTGTAAAGGATGTTCGCCTCACGTATAGACTGACTGATAGTCCCGCAGTAGTGATTACTAGTTCCGATGAAAT
Source organism: Serratia symbiotica (assembly GCA_900155695.1). Lineage (GTDB taxonomy): Bacteria > Pseudomonadota > Gammaproteobacteria > Enterobacterales > Enterobacteriaceae > Serratia_E > Serratia_E symbiotica_A. The sequence continues at coordinate 45,802 of FUHL01000002.1, read as the reverse complement.
GAGTACGCAAATGGCTAAGCTATTTGCTTCTGTTGGCCAGAAAGCACCAGAAGTAAAATATATTTTTGAACTTAATCCCGAGCATGCTCTTATTAAACAGGTCTCTGAATTAAGTAATAAAGAAGAATTTTCAGAATGGATTTATCTTTTTTGGGATCAGGCATTGTTAGCAGAACGCGGATCGCTAGAAGATCCTAACCAATTCATACGACGCGTAAATAACTTACTCTCGATATAGCTTGTAACTGAGATATATTGTAAGTAATTGTTTATTATGCCATCAATATCATCAATGCTTATTTATAATATTGATGATATTGTTTTTTATATCGGAATCATCCATAAAATATGGTGGATAAAAAAATAAATAATAGCAAGAGGATTAAAGCAATGCGTATCATTTGTCTAGGTGCTCCAGGTGCGGGAAAAGGTACGCAGGCAAAGTTTATTATGGATAAATATGGTATACCGCAGATTTCTACTGGAGATATGTTGCGCGCCTCTGCAAAAGTAAAAAATGCATTAGGCAATCAGGTAAAATTAATCATTGATGCTGGAACATTAGTCACTGACAAGATAGTGATTGCTTTAGTACAAGAACGAATCACTCAAGAAGATTGTCGAAATGGTTTCCTACTAGATGGTTTTCCACGTACTATTTCACAGGCGGAAGCAATGAAAGAAGCAGGTATTAATATCGATTATGTATTTGAATTTAATGTACCAGAAGAATGCATTTTAGATCGTATTATTGGTCGTCGAATACACGAAAAATCTGGCCGTATATATCATCTAAAGTTTAATCCACCACAGATTGAAGGTAAAGACGATATTACCGGTGAATCATTGATTATACGTAAGGATGACAAGGAAATAACCATACGCAAGCGTATAACAGAATATCAGGAAATGACTGCACCATTAATTTGCTATTACCGCAAAGAAGCAGAAGCAAATAATATTCAATATCGTCAAATTAACGGCAACCGTAAGTTACATGAAGTTAGTGCCGAATTAACCACTATTCTTGGATAACTAGTATTTAGTATAATGACTAACATAAGCTACTAATTCTATTATTTTTAGATTTTATGCGCTTATTATTTTTTTTAAATGCCATATTTTCTTTGCTTGTGAAATAATCTGACTATTTTACTGAGTAAAATAACACTGATTTAATTTTTTAAGCAATACATCAGTATAAATTACTCAAGGAAAATAATTAATTACCGAATAGTCATTCAGTATTACCTTGAATATATAGACTCAATTTATACATCTATATAGGATAGTATATCTCATATATTTAATGATTTACACTATGTTAATTGTACTTAAGTTTATCGAAAATTTTACTTTGCATATATATTGTGTGTTTACGTATAGTCAAAATTAAACGATTATTGACTGAAATGAGTTCTATACATCTTATAATATTTTTTCTACATACCCATCTTCAATTTAGATATACATCTATTTTATTATTATCTGTAATTACCTTAAAATATTTAGCTAAACTCATTACTCTTATTCTTACAGCAACGATCAATGACAGCACATTGCTCTTAGTAATAAGAAATTAACTGATTATACTAAAATGCTATAAATCATTCTGTTTGGGTTATGCCGGATATATAATATTGTCAATGTAATCTATTCCATTTTTGGAAGATTATTTAAATATTTTAGAGAATGTAATGTGAGCAATATGAAATATTCATGCAGAATAAATGCGGAAATTTTACATGCATATTTCAACGATATATTCAGAACATATTGCTATTGTATATCTGCTAATTATAAATATCGAACTCTATAAAGATGGAAATCTTCACAGATTACTTACAAGACTAATAAATAAAAATTTTTAGGACCATAGAAATCATTCATGCAAATTAAAAGAAATCGAAATTATAGCGTATATACTTTAAAATAAGTACAGTCAATTTTTTGGCTATGTTCTTTATGATATTCTATATTTATATCTTTAATTATACGATTAATTTAATAGAATATACTTTAGATAATCTTCTTAACAAGATTATCTTGTATCAATTAGGAATAAATTATGTCAATTAAAATTTAATATCACTTAAAGCATTTGAATCTCCACTCTGACAGAGTCACTGTGCTCTTTTTTTAGTAAAGTATTTTTTATTTATTCAATGTCTGAGTATTATATCCTATATAGGATAATGTATTACAAAAAGTCTATTTTACATATCAATTAATATATTAATGTCTTAGTTTAATATACTTATTTAGAAAAAGATAATAAGCAACAAGTGGTCTATGACAATACTTATTTATATAATATTAATAATTTTTTAACAATTCAACTGAATCGTAATACATGTAAATAAAACAAACTAAATTATAAACTTTTAGATTAAATAAACATTCAAATTATTAATAATAAATACATGTTCAGTGTTTACACTGTTATACTACCTATAACTAATTTACTAATGAAATCTTTTGATGCTTACGAATAAACTCAAATAATAATATACATTTTAACTTCATGCTTTAATTGTTAATTGTTAAATATATTATAAATAAACATCTATTGCATGTAAGAATAAAAAACACTTTCAGTATTTCTATAATTCTAATATAAATATATTATTCAATTAACTTAACCGATATACACAAATATTGAAATAAATCCAAAATAAACTTATATCAAGCGTAAAAATTATATGAAATATTATATAGCATTTTTCAAGTAATATCAGTACAGTAGCAAAAACATACTCCTATCATAAATAGGATAAAATATAGCTCTTATATTAATATGATAAAAAATTCTCTCTATTAGTAGATGTTATTATAAAATGTTAATTTTTCAATAATTTCTATTTTATCTCATATATATGACTCTAACAATCAGGAAAATTATGTATTACTTCATCACCAAGAAAGTATTTTTTCAACTTGATCCTGAGTATGCGCATACGTTGATCTTACAAAGTATGCGATGTATTAGCAATACACCATTATCTTGTCTTTTTAGACAGTCAGTACCAATCAAACCAATTATCTGTATGGGTCTATCGTTTGCTAACCCTTTAGGATTAGCAGCTGGTCTAGATAAAAATGGTGAATGTATTGATATATTAGGTGGCATGGGTTTTGGTCATATAGAGATTGGCACTGTAACTCCGTATTCTCAGACAGGTAATAAAAAGCCACGTCTTTTCCATGTGAAAGAGGCTGAAGGATTGATTAATCGTATGGGATTTAATAACTACGGTGTAGACAAGTTAGTTGAAAATGTTAAAAAATCAAAATTTAATGGCATAATCGGAATTAATATAGGCAAAAATAAAGATACTTCAATAGAATCTTCTAAAGAAGATTATCTTATCTGTATGGAAAAAGTTTATCCTTATGCAGGATATATCGTAATCAATATATCTTCACCCAATACACCAAATTTAAGATCTTTACAGTATGGCGAATCTTTCGATGATCTTTTAGTAGCGATCAAAAATAAGCAACAACAACTTCATCAATCTCATAATAAATATATACCTGTAGCTGTAAAGATTGACCCAGATCTTTCTGAAGGCGAATTAATTAAAATAGCTGATAGTCTAGTAAGACACCATATCGATGGTGTTATCGCTACAAATACCACTTTAGATCGCAAGCTCATTTATGGATTAAGTTACTGCGCACAAAAAGGGGGCTTAAGTGGAACTCCATTGCAATCTCGAAGTAATGCAGTCATCCAAAGACTAGCACTTGAGTTAAAAGGACGTCTTCCAATTATTGGCGTAGGAGGTATTAATTCACTTATTTCAGCGCGTGAAAAAATAGCTTCTGGTGCTACGCTAATACAAATTTATACTGGATTTATATTTCACGGCCCTCGTTTAATTAAAGATATTGTTACACATATATAATGTTTGATTTTATTGTATTTCTAAAAGAATATTAACATTCGATAACATTTAAATCAATGTTGTTTTTTAATCAGCTCTATATACCAGATATTCTATCAAATTACTTTTTGATAAATATTATTTATTGTAGAAAACAATACGAATAAAATATTAAAGATATACCCTAATAATTAATATTATTAGACTTTCAATCACTTTATAACTTTTCAATACAATTTATATGATGATATCATAAAAAATTCAATAGTAGAGCCTATAAAACATATTATTCTACAAGAATAGTGCTATTAACTTGGTTAAATCATTGATTAACCAAATGATCTAATAAATGTTATAAAGATGTAATTACAAAATTTCTATATATATTATTTAATATTATCATATTATAATATTAAATATTCTGAATATCTTGTAACCATATGAGTAAAGCAGAACTACAGTATATTATTAAATACATTTACTAATGAATAATTATATTGCTATTTTTTGTTTAAAAATAGCACTTTAATTCTAAAATATAATATATATAGCATGTCAATATATAATTTTAAGATTACTTTCTTAGCAAGATATATCCTAATCACATGAGAATCCATAAATTAAATTCATGGAATTTAATTAAAAGTATCTAAATATTATGAAATTACTAAATAATATCTTATTCTTTTCATAAAAGTTAACAATCATGTTATTGCGTTAATCGAGTAATATCAGAGATTATAAAAAAGTATTAGAGAGATTTATTTTTCTCAATATACCTTACAATTGAAGTAATCAGTATAGATAGAGATTAAAATATACAATAATCGTATCATAAAATTAGTCATAAGAAAATTAAAAAATGAATCTATATAAAATGAGTAAATCATTGTCTTCATGAATTCACTAGTCCATCCATAGCAGTAATAAATAATACAATAATAAAATTAATCCTTAATAAAGTAGCTAACTAACGATTATATCATCTCCATACCCAAGCAAGTAACGTAAAAAATTTACTGAATATTAGAGTACTAGTTAGCATTTTATGATTATAAAAAACTTAACTTCTGAAGTGGTCTCTATAGTGCATAACATAAAAAATAAAAAATCAGGCATTCCGCAAAATATATCTCTGACCTAATAATAGGGGCTTCCTATCTAATTTTTTAAAAATATTCCATTTATAAAAAAAATAACTTATGACTGAATGCTATATATTAATAAATACTATTTATGGTGTATTGATAAATTCCCATCGGGATGTCTATTTTATATACAAGATAGGAGAGATGTTACGTTACATTCTTAATATAAGAAGACTTGAGCTAAGATACAATTTGTGATGTAATAATATTACATTTTAAAATTTTTTGTATTCATCTCTGATATGAAATTTCTATCTATATCTCACTACAAAACTACAACATTATTCAATACCTTATTTACTTGCTCAGCAATATTTCGATGCGGCATAGTCCTGTTATTATTAGCATTTCTATGGATAGGCATTTATTGGGCAGTAGATTTGCCATGATTACATTTAAACAAGCAGAAATTGGTTATGGTCGTACGCCTTTATTTCCACCAATTAATAGTTATTTTCCCTTGGGCTCTCTGACAGCAGTAGTTGGAGTTAATGGCGCTGGAAAATCTACATTATTAAAAACTATAGCTGGGCTACTACCCCTTCTAGGGGGTAGTGTACTCTTCAATAACGATCAACTGCCAAAAATAGCGTATTTGCCACAAAAAATAGAGGTAGATCTACAATTTCCGATACAAGTTAGCGATTTAGTATCAATGGGATCTTGGTCAAGGGGCAGTGTGTTTACTGGGTTTAGTATATGTACATCTAGACATATTATGGAAGCACTTGATTACGTTGGGATGACTGAAATGGCAGGTCACCCTATTGGAGAATTATCTTATGGTCAGTTGCAAAGGGTATTGTTTGCTAGATTATTTGTACAACAGGCATCACTTATTTTACTAGATGAACCTTTTACTGGCATCGACAGCGAAACTACTAAATTCTTAGTACAAATTATTGAGCAACTACATCAACAAAAGCGTACACTGATTATCGTTCTTCATGATATGTCACTAGTAATTAACTATTGTTCGCAGGTATTACTATTAAGTCCACAATGCTGTCATTATGGAGATGCTAAGCATATGTTGGAACATATCACAAAACCAAACATTGCCAACCGATCTCAAGACAAAATAATAGTGACGTCATGACAATACTATACTTATTTTTTGAGCCATTCATATCTTTTGGTTTTATGCGCCGTGCATTAGTATCCTGTTTAGCGCTATCGCTTAGTGCATCACCATTAGGGGTTTTTTTATTGCTACGACGCATGAGCCTTTTTGGTGATGCTCTATCTCATGCAATATTGCCTGGCGCTGCAATTGGATATCTTCTTTCTGGTATGTCTCTAGTATCAATGGGGGTAGGTGGTTTTATTGCTGGATTAGCTGTAGCAATGTTATCTGGAATAGTTAGTTATCGCACACCGCTAAAAGAAGATGCTAGTTTCGCTGGTTTTTATCTTAGTTCTTTAGCGCTTGGAGTAACTTTAGTATCTTTACGCGGATCAAGCATTGATCTTATGCATGTTCTTTTTGGCTCAATTTTAGCAGTAAGTAGTCATGCTATACTAATGGCAGGTGCCATCACTAGCATTTCATTATTAATGCTTGCAGCGTTATATCGTGTATTAGTCATTGAATCTTTTGATGTTACTTTCCTACGAGTCAGTGCTCCGCGCTGGATAGCATTAGTACATGGACTATTTCTATCATTAGTAGTGATAAATCTAGTATCAGGGTTTCAAATTCTTGGCACATTAATGTCTGTTGGGCTAATGATGCTACCCGCTGCTAGTGCTCGTTTATGGGCTCATAATCTACCACATATGATTATAGCAGCAATAGTAATTGGTATGTTTTCTAGCCTGCTTGGATTAGAATGGTCATATTATGCTTCCCTGCCTGCTGGTCCAGCAATTGTATTAAGCGCTAGTATAATATTTTTTATTTCAATTTTATTTGGGACAAACGGTGGCATCTATTCTTGTACTCACAGGTAAAAAATATTATGTATAATATGAAAAAAATACAACGGTTCTCTATATTCCTTGTCTTGTCTTTATATATATATAGCCCACTTACAATATCTAAGACTATCAATGCTGTTGCTAGCTTTTCTATCCTCACTGATATCATTGAGCAAGTTGGAGGAGAGCACATTAAAGTTAGCACATTAATCAAACCAAACGGAGATCTACATAGTTATTCGCCGTCACCGCAAGACAGCAAGTTATTATTACAGTCTGATATAGTATTTATCAACGGACTTGGATTAGAAGGATGGATAGATCGTTTGATTAGTGCTTCAGGTTATCGAGGACGCCTTGTTATTGCTTCACATGGAATACATACGCGGACAATAGATGGAAAATATAATAAAATTATTGATCCTCATGTCTGGAATAACATGAACAATGGTATACATTACGTTACTAATGTAATGAATGCACTAATTGCCACTGATCCTAAAGATATGAATTATTTTAAAAAACGAGGAAAAGAATATATTCATCATTTACAACAATTAGATATTTGGGCTAAAACGCAATTTGCAGCAGTACCACTACAAAAACGTAAAGTACTAACTAGTCATGATGCTTTTGGTTACTTTGGACATGAATATGGTATTACCTTCATAACTCCAGTTGGTCTTGATAACGAAACTGAAACCAGTGCAAGTGATCTTGCTAGATTAATTAAACAGATCAAAAAGGAAAAAATTAATACCTATTTTATTGATAATCAAACTAACGACCATCTTGTAAAACAAATTGCAGAGGCGACTGGCATGCAAGTAGGTGGTACATTATATCCAGAAACACTGTCTAATACACATGGCCTAGCTTCAACTTATACACAAACATTTAAACACAATGTTAATATGTTACTGAATAGTATGCAATGTATTCATTGCACATCCATTGGATGATATATATCAAATTTTTTTAATGATACATTTTAAATATCTATAAAAATTTATTTTTACATGAAATAACTATAATAACATTAGATTAATAATAGAATTATTACTATCTATTTATTAAATATTAGATCTAGAAATTTAATCTATCGAAAAAATAGTGCCAAATATGATGCATTTTGTCAATAAATAGTCTCTTGCAGCTTGAAGATTTAAAATAATCTGTAAATGATATATATAACCTCTAATATAGTCTAGACGCTGTTATCAATATATAAGATATATAATTTTTTAAATAAGTCACTAAATATATTAAATAACATTTAATTAATATATATAATGATTCTAGAGCATACCAAATTGGTATCAATATCTAAGAGTATCTAATAATCAAATTAGTTATAAAAATAATAGCCAGCATTATGTATAACAATACGTATGATATTTATTATTGATAATGATAGGCTATCATGTTATGATTTACAATGATCATATATGGACTAACACATACTATATATTTGGATAAATTTACAAACTTACAAAAAAATAAAATAACTGATACATAGAAAATATACTATAGACCAGGAATATCATTACTGTCTTAAATTAATAGTTAGTAAGTATAATAGAAAATCATCTAATTTAATCTAATAAATATTAATAGTTGTACCAATAATTAATATTTATTAGATTGAATTACGATTAGTAGAACTGTTGTTTTGAAAATAGTTATTAACTGCCAAATATTTTTCATTTAATAGTAGCCAGAAAATGATGCAGGATAATAAAATGAAAGAAACTGGCTCACCATCATCGCCAATTATCATCGCATTAGATTATACAAATAAAGATATCGCTCTAGCTTTTGTTGATTGTATCGATCCAAAGTATTGCCGACTTAAATTAGGTAAAGAAATGTTTACCCTATTTGGACCGCAACTGGTGCGTGATCTACATGCACGTGGTTTTGATATTTTCCTTGATTTAAAATTTCATGATATTCCCAGTACTACTGCAAAAGCAGTAGTAGCATCAGCTGAACTAGGCGTTTGGATGGTTAACATCCATGCAATCGGTGGTACACGAATGATGACTGCTGCTAAAGAGGCACTCTTACCATATGGTGACGATGCACCAATATTGATTGGTGTGACTGTTTTGACCAGCATGGAAACAGATGATTTACGTACTATTGGAATTAATCTCAGTACAGCTGAATATGCTGAGCACTTAGCGCGTCTTACATACAGCTGTGGGCTTGACGGTGTGGTATGTTCTGCGCATGAAGCACAGCGGATAAAATCTGCTTGCGATCCGGCATTTCAGCTTATTACGCCAGGTATTAGGCCTTTGGGTAGCGATTCTGGAGATCAACGACGTATTATGAGTATTGAGATGGCCTTAGCATCTGGCGTTAACTATATAGTTATAGGCCGTCCTGTAACGCAATCTAGCAATCCGGTAGAAACCTTACGTAAAATTTATAATTCTTTATCCTAAAATACGATACTTACTATAAGAATACTTATACAAAATCAAAAAGCAAACAAATGAAATAGCAATCAGTGAAAGCCAAGTGTACAATGATTACGTAAATGTAACATGTAGGATCATTACCTATTTATCACTTTTGATAATGTTATTAACTTTAATATTACATAATGATTACTTATAATTTATAAAGATATATAAAGGAAAAGAGATCCTTTTATTCACGTCTTCTCTTGCTTCTACCAAGAGTTTTTAATTTTATGTCACTGAAAAATAATTTATTAAATATAATAGCTATTAAAAAATAACAATTATTATGGCTCTTTAAATATCTTTAAACACATAGTATTGTGTTTTCTTGAGATATATTATTATCAATAAAATAAAATAAAATAGAATAGATTAAAAATAATAGAATGTTTATTAATAGGTTCAAAATCCACTTAATTAAGCATATATTATTTTTATCTCTTGCCTATATACGCTATATAGCTTAATACTATTTTTTAGATTTAGATAAATCTCACTTTGATTGACTAAAACATAAATTAGGCTTAAATATTGCTATTTTTTCTATATATATTAGAACAATACAAACATTCAAAACATACAGTAATCATGGCAAATAAAAAACTATTGCCTTTTGATTCCATTATCTAAAATTTTTATAAGAATATTAAAAAATAGATTGGAGATTTTTTAAATGTATTGTATGCTATTAAAAATATAATAAATTTTAAATAACTATACATGGAATGGAAAAGTCCACTTTATCCATACCCGCGAAATAATAAATAAATAGTTAATTATGAAATGTAAATAATTTATTCAGAGCATTTAAGTTAGCTATAGAAATATTTGTTATAAATTTATAGCAGTATAGATATTATTAGTATTTTAGACTATACTGTTTTCTTTTAGTATCTGTTCTGGTACTTTATGTATAAAAAAGTGACTATAACAAACAATCCAGATTGATAAAATGAATAATTGTATAATACATAAATTATATCAATTATAATAAGACTCATAAATCTATAGCATTAATACTCTAGTAGGGCATCGAATGACATAATTATTTATTTTATTAATTTATTTATCGCATTAAATATATAAAATTTGACTGATATTTGATCAGAAAAATATTATATAAAGATATCTACTATTTAATATTTTTTAATTACTTTATATCTGATGATGCATCAATACATATATATTTTAACTTCTCCTATATACTATATTAGAGGTCGCATAGATGTATCCTTAAGCATTTGTGTAAGATTATTAATAATATATTCTTGTAGCAATAATCTTTAGCTCAGAGATTAATAACGACCCGAGTGACCAAAGCCTCTAGCGCCGCGTTCAGTGCCAGCAAAATCTTCCACTAAGTTAAATTCAGGTTGCAAGATAGATACAAAAACCATCTGTGCAATACGTTCACCTGGAATAATTATAAAAGGAACCTGACTATGATTCCAAACAGAGAGCATTAACTGCCCCTGATAATCAGAGTCAATAAGACCAATTAAATTACCTAAAACAACGCCGTGCTTATGACCGAGACCAGATCTAGGTAATATCATAGCTGCTACGCTCGAGTCAGCAATATGAATGGCTAAACCAGTAGGTAGCAGAGCAGTTTCACTCGGCATAAGCTCCAACGTGCTATCAAGACAGGCACGAAGATCAATCCCGGCTGAACCCGTAGTCGCGTAAGTTGGCATTGGAAAATCCTGGCCAATACGTGAGTCAAGGACTTTAACGTCAATTTTTTTTGTCATAATTTCTAAGTATCTCATCTATTAAAATTGATTGAATAGTACGTCAGCTAAATGATCAGTATTTTCTACTACATGCTAAAATTAGGATACTATGTTAGTAGTAATAATAAATATATTGTTTTAATTTAATATATTTTTTAATAAATGAAATTTAGATTTATCAATCAATTTTATTATACATATTTATGCTATATCTTATTCGATATTCTTCGATAACATCTATATAAAATTATTTCTCCTATATAAAAAAAGAATAAATAAAGATTTATCATCTTAAGCAATAGTCTATTACCTTATCTTTTAAGATCTTATCCCATTTACTCAATATAAAAACCAAACAATACAATTTTCTATTTAGAAATATACTATTACATAGTATATTGTATCTAAAATTGTATTAGTGAGTAACATTATAATATAAAAAACTAATTATTTTTTACAACACTCATGCATATTAATGTAATTAACAGTATCTTTTTAAATAACATAAATCAGCTTCTTAAAAAATATACATCAGGCTTTTCCGATAGCTATATAGCATTATGCAAATTTTGCAAACAATTATGCGACAAGTCGTAATTAACATGGCCTTTAAAATATTAATATTAAATTTTATTATATAATAAATATGCATAAAATTAATTTTTACTTGTAAGCGCATAATTAAGTTATATAATTCACACCAACTAAGCTATTCTAACTTAACATTTCGAGAGACATTAGATTTTATTACATAGCGCTGCATATTATATTACATACTTATTTAAAGCTATAAAAAGACAATGATATAATATTTCGAAACAATTATTTAAAAAAAGATTAAAACATCGCAAAACGGTATATTTTTAAAAAAGTAATGATTTTCATAAGCATTTTATTAAGTCAAATTCTTTAAAGTCTATTAAAATAATGATATCGATATATTTATTCTTTAATAATGGAATGTATCAATTTTTTCTTCCCGAGTAAAATAACTGATTACCTAGATAATGAAAGGACATTACATATTTTTGTATTATTTTTATTTTATATATTTATATGGAATTAAGATTTTTTATTTATAGCAAGAAGTGTATATACAAAATATATAATAACTGCTGCTATCAGCAGTTATTATATACATATCATATATTTAATTATTGAATTACTTACAACGTTCAATGATTTATATATTTTATATATCAATGCCTTCATAAAAAACCTGAAGAGATGTCAATATCAAATGACCAAAGAGATATTAATCTTAACAATAAATAAATTTAAAATAGACTAAAATATCTTCAGAAAAAGTAAAAACATGATATACTATCTATAGTTATCTTATAAAAGAAAAGATAAAATAGTCATTGTTCTTAAATTATATTTTAAATCATGTTATGTTTACTTCCATTTATGTTTACTTAAGTTATAGCATCTTTATAAATAATGCGTATATTTAATTTTACGAATCAAATATACGCCCTGCCAAGAAGAAATGAATAGTTTAAATATTATATTACATTTTAAAAAACTAAGATAACAAGCAAAAATATAAAATTTAATCATTCAATTAACCGGTTCTTTTGATTTGCATCTACTAACGTAAGAATAGACGATATAAGCTCTCAGCGAGATTGCATGTAAAGTGATCAACGAGTCGTTTTCGATATGTATAGCGAACAGAGAGCACTCTATGGCTATTTATCTTAGAAATTAGAAGATCATCACTAGTGGCAATTGCGTCAATTAATCCTTTCTCTTTTGCCTCAGTCCCAAACCAGTGTTCACCAGTAGAAACGTTATCTATATCTAAAGATGGTCGTCGATGATGCACAAACTGTTTAAAAAGTTCATGAGTATTATTGAGATCCGCTCGAAACTTTTCACGACCTTTTTCATTATTCTCGCCAAATAGCGTCATTGTACGTTTAAATTTTCCAGCCGTATACAGCTCAACATCAATATTATTTTTTTTCAAGAGACGATAAAAATTTGGAATTTGCGCTACTACACCAATAGAACCAATGATCGCAAATGGCGCTGCGACGATATAATTAGCCACACACGCCATCATATAACCACCACTAGCTGCTATCTTATCAACTGCGACTGTTAAATGTATCCCACCTTGACGTAAGCGCTCTAACTGTGAGGAAGCAAGACCATATCCATGTATTACACCACCAGGGCTTTCTAAGCGTAGCAAAACTTCATCTTGTATAGAAGCCACAGATAAAATTGCTGATATTTCTTCGCGTAGTGAATTCACTTCATGCGCATCTATACTACCTTTAAAATCTACTACGTATAGACAAGGTCTAGTATCTTCGACTACTCCAGATTTTGCGTTATATTTTTTCAGCTTTGCATCCGATTTTACCTGTTTCTTAAAGTTTTTTGTCCAATATTTTTTTTCTATTTTACTCATGCGTAACAATGTCATAACACGTTTCATCTCACGATATTGTTCGCTAAGATCAGTTAATTTTAGCTCCCCTTGCCGTAGCTTCTTTCTTTGTCCTAGGTTGCTCGCCAATAATACCAACAAGCTAATAAAAACAAGTACCGTCGCTAACTTAGCTAAGAAGAGCCCATAAATAGATATAAACTCCACAAATTCCGCCTTGATTTATAAATGTTTAATATAATCGAGAGCATGTTATCTAATTGCAGCGTTTATTTTTCGCGGCTAAATAAAAATTTACTTTCTAGTTCATTACTGATGTAACATTTTCATGCTTCAATAAAATAATACTATTTAAATATTTAATAATAGCACACCCACGTAATTACAATGCTATATAATATAATTGGTTATTATAAATAATTTTCCTGTATAATTCATGCATTATTCCTACTATAGTGTAATAAGTTAACAAAAGTAAGAGCAGTGATTGATTCATCACCTCTTAAGAATGACGTAACTAATACGTTAGTATTAGTGATAAAAACTAACGTTTGCATAGACCAAGCAAAAATAATGATTTATCCTACATGAAGTACTTGGCTAATGCTCTCAAGAGAGACATTGCCAGCACATAACCTATAATCTGGTAACACCACTCTCGCTAAAATCTTATAGCATATCCGAAATATTTTATATATCGTAATAATGTAACTTTTGATGATCATGTAACAGTCAGTGATATAGGTCAACTGTAATGCTAAACATTATATAAAAATAGATACTGTTGGCATTGCGGAATGTACACAGTATCATTGCTAATATTTGCCATCTTAATCATGAATTCCAGGGCATAAAATATGGTGTGTAGTATTATTAAAATTTGCAACTACTGCGGTATTATTGTGCTGATAATAAAATTATTTAAAGCTCAATGATACTTCTTGCTTAATCCAGTAATTTTTTTCTTTTGTATTACGATTAATGCTAGTAGTCCCGACGATTTTAGTATGCTCTTTAACAGAGCGGAGGATATGATCAGATTTTATGTCAGGACATGTGACCTTCTCTGGAGATTTTCTCTGTTTTAAATCAACGATACTACGTAGATAGTTGATAGCCTTCAGATCTAACTCAATCCAGCTACCACGTGATAACCACTTAGGTAAGACAATATTAGCGTAGCGTATTCGGATCAATCTGCTAACCTGCATATCAATTGCTGCCCAAAGAGAACGCACTTCACGATTTCGACCTTCGGTAAGAGTAACTGTATACCATTGGTTTAGGCCTTTGCCACCTTTAAAATTAATAGTACGAAACATTGCAATGCCATCTTTTAACTGCACACCCTCTTTTAACTTGTCTATATGCTTAACATCGTGTGGACTAAAAACACGTACTGCATATTCACGTTCGACTACGTTGCTTGGGTGCATTAAACAGTTAGCTAACTCACCATCAGTAGTGAATAACAGTAGACCAGAAGTATTGATATCTAGACGACCGACGGATATCCAACGGCCAGCACTTAACTTAGGTAAACGATCAAATGCTGTTGGACGTCCTTCTGGATCGCTTAAAGTGCATACCTCACCTTCTTTCTTATAATAAACCAATACACGACACATTATTTCTTCATTAGTTTTAATCGAGACTAGATTGCCATCTATACGAATTTTTATTTCAGGGTTTACTACAATGCGATCACCTAATTTTGCGATAATCCCATCAACACTGATGTGGCCATTATTAATCATAGCTTCAATTTTACGACGTGAACCATAGCCTGACCGCCCTAAAACTTTCTGTAACTTCTCGCTCATTAAACAACCTCTTGTAGATGTTACATTAGCCTTATCATATATAATTTAGTACTTCTTATATACTTTAATATAAGCAAAACAACATTTTCATAACAGTTATTCAAAATAAAATCAATTTATCATTAAAAGTCTCTGCATAATTTACACTATTGGTAATAATATATTATATGCTCTTGACATATTATAAAATACTCAAATAATATTATAGAGATGATATACAGAATTATGTAATAATATAGAAAAAATGAATTATAGTAAATTCTATAGCACGTGCTTATACAGATCTGTGTCTACTTTATGAATGCTTTTCATGTCTTGCCAATTTAAAGTGTGCCGATGGTTATAAGTGTCTAAAGTAATAGTGTACATCACACTTAAACTGTACATAACTCCCCAGAATAGTATATTATTACTGATATATAAATATGCTATTTTATAAGACAAATCTAATAATATTAGCATATCTGTCCATTCCGGTAAAAGAGTTTCTCTATAGCATTCCTATAGAGAAACGTATAATTTAGTGAAAATTAATATTATTGTAAAAATAAAAATAGCATTTATTAAATTAAAGCCAAATAATAAGTTTAATGATAACGTTTGTTATTTACCTATTATATATAGCAAAATAAAAATTTAAATTACAAAAAAATCATTTGCTCTATTTTTTCTCTAGTATTTATCATTGTTAAAAGATTATTTTTTTCATGCTCATTACCGGTCAAACTATTCAATATTTTTTATTGCAAGCAACAAAACTTTTATGACTATAAAATAAAGACAAATATATTAATTAATAAATATTTAATCAGGACAATTAATTTTAAACTCTTAATTTTAATATTTTAAAGTGACACTTATAATTAAACAGCCTCATTAACTTAAGTAATAAAATTATGGTAGGATATCTGCATTAATCAAAAATTACATATGGTATATATAACTGTTATCAGCATTATTAGATATAATGTTATTTTTCATGGAAAGTGTATTGTAACTTGCATCGTAAAATATATATTGGAATGCTTTTTATCCACATCTTCAATTTTGTCCCTGCTAAATATAGCAGATTGAATTTCATGTAAAAATACATCTCCTTTTGCAGAAGAAATAAATTTTATTTACAACTTTGACTAGAAATTATACCTATTTAAAAAAATATTATTGCATTAATTACAGGTTAATAAAATTAAAGTCCGGCTATCATTATTAATGATAGCCATTATTATTTTTAATAATATTAAATCCAAAAAAAATGGAAGACTACTCGTTTCATTACTATTTATTCCCAATTTCAAATATAATGCTCGATCTAGAAGTGTATAATGGTATTATGAGCATTTATTCTGCATTTAATAAAATATCCTGCCTTGTACCAGTCTGAAATAATTATTTCATAATTAGCATAACGATGCTGCTTAATTCCATAGACTATTGCAAGTGCAATCTATTACTGATTAAGTAAAAAGGAATGCAGTTGAATAAACTGAACGATTAATAATATTTATAATATATTATATAATTACCAATAATTATTGGATAATAACACTTATACTTCTTATACTAAAACTTACTTTATACTAGCGTTATAAATCCTTTCGAAGTTGTTAAAATATATTAAAGAAGAGAACATAGAAATTAATATGGAGATATTAAGTATAGATATTACTGTAGAATATCTTGCAATATATTTTCGAAATTTTAATTTGTTTGTATTATGAAATACATACAATATGTAATTTAACATGGCAATATGAGCATGCTTTACTACTGGACGATACATAAAATATTACTCTCAGTAATATTCTAGTAAAATAATATAATTATTTATCTTGCGTATATTATCAATCATTTTATATTGACATAATTTAACTAAACTTAATTCGATTGGATTAGCAAACTTATGCAGTTATTCCAATACAGCTTAAATTTTATACTCTCTTCATGAAAGAACATACTATACTTTGATACCGATACCTCTCTACAGCTACAGTATACTTTATGCAGTGCATTATAATAATGCACTGGAAGAGATAAGAATAATATTTCCCCTTTACTAATCTGTGCGTACACTCCTCATTTGTAGTTTGCAAATGGAATTTATAGTTTTATGACAACATTTTATACCGTCATCAATTGGTTTATAGTATTCGGCTATTGGTTACTTATCGCCGGAGTAACGCTGCGTATTTTAATGAAGCGCCGCGCAGTACCTTCTTCAATGGCTTGGCTTCTAGTGATTTATATTATTCCTCTTGTAGGCATAGTGGCCTATTTATCTTTTGGTGAATTACATCTAGGAAAACGCCGTGCTGAACGTGCAAAGGCCATGTGGCCCTCTACTGCTAAAATGTTGAATCAATTGAAAGAAAACCAGAGGATTGGCCCCTCTGAATATAGCACAGTTGCAAGACCTCTATTTCAATTGTGTGATAGACGACAGGGAATAGATGGTGTTAAAGGCAACCAGCTCCAATTATTTACGACTGCAGATGAAACGCTAAGAGCAATGATTCAGGATATAAAATTGGCTCGCCATAATATAGATATGGTGTTCTATATTTGGCGACCTAGTGCTTTAGTCAATAAAGTAGCTGAAGCGTTAATGGCAGCTTCTCGAAGAGGAGTACATTGTCGTTTAATGCTAGACTCTGCTGGTAGTTTACAATTTTTTCGTAGCTCCTATCCGAGCATGATGCGCCATGCTGGCATAAATGTCGTTGAAACACTAAAGGTTAATCTATTGCGTATTTTCCTTCGACGCATGGATCTACGCCAGCATCGTAAAATGGTACTCGTAGATAATTACATTGCTTATACTGGGAGTATGAATATGGTCGATCCTAGCTACTTCAAGCAAAACGCTGGTGTGGGTAAATGGATTGACTTAATGGCACGTATAAAGGGGCCAGTAGCCACTACTATGGGCATCGTTTATACCTGTGACTGGGAGATTGAAACTGGAAAGCGTATTTTTCTTCCGCCACCAAATTTTAATTTAATTCCATTAGAACAAACGAGAGAACAAACGAGCGGGCACATTATACATGTGATTGCTTCCGGACCAGGGTTTTTAGAAGAGTTAATTCATCAGGCGCTACTAACAGCTATATATTCAGCGCGTGAGAACTTAATTATGACTACACCATACTTTGTGCCAAGCGATGATCTACTGCATGCTATCTGCACTGCAGCCTTACGTGGAGTTGAAGTTAGAATTATTGTCCCACATAAAAATGACTCTACTATGGTGCGCTGGGCAAGCAGAGCATTTTTTTCTGAGTTGTTAGAAGCCGGAGTAAAAATTTACCAGTTTACCGATGGTCTATTGCATACAAAAAGTGTGCTAGTAGATGGTCAGCTTAGCTTAATCGGAAGCGTCAATCTCGACATGCGTAGCCTATGGCTCAACTTTGAAATTACGTTGGTGATCGACGATGATAATTTTGGAAAAGATCTAGCTTGTGTACAAGAAGACTATATCATGCGCTCACAACTACTAAACGATAAAGAATGGAAAAATCGGCCATTTTGGCATCGCTGGATTGAGCGACTATTCTATTTTTTTAGCCCATTTTTATGAAAATTTCACTATAGATAATGGCTTAGTTTCCATGCATAAAAAGTGTTTAATAAATTTATTACTGACTATATAGTTAGAGTATATTCAATGCATTTAAAATAAAATGATAGTACATGGGCTTTTTACTTTAATGATAAAATTGATGTAGCATCTTCATATCATGAATGCATAAGTTAGAATATTAAAATAATGAATTTATTTTGTAAATATTAATATTACATTTTGTAAATATCAATATTGCCAGGAGTTTAACATCTCATCTTAATATTAGAGTTTTAAAAGATATAATTAATACTTGCATAAACTCTGATGTTATTAACATAACACATTTTTTATATAATTTAATAGAAACTTTATAAGGTTTTATGTTTTAAATGTAATAATTTTCTTGCAAGTATTTAATAGGTTACAAGAAAAGGAATGATTTAAGAAAAAATAATCTATTATATAAATATTTATTTATTAAGCGATCAATATAATGGGTCAGGTAAAATTTTAATAAATATAATAAGATGATTGACGTATCAATTATATATCATTAAAAATAAATCTCCAATATTTTAATTAATATAAACATTGGATTTATTATAAGGTATATCTTGAATAATATTTCTTTAGATAAAATTAAAATTTTCTATGCTTTACTATCAACCATAACATTACATTTAAATTACATATTGTGAATAGTATAAGATGTTACCATTGATAATAAAAAAAATATATAATATAGAATTTAAAGAATTAACATTTTTTATTCAAATTAATATTTAATTGTTTTGATTACAGTTTAACCTTTTACTATTATCTTATCATGATGCCTATTCTGACTCTATTATTAAGCAATGATCTTGAAATTTAAATTAAGTATTTATTTATTTTACAAAAAAAATTCATAGTTGATAGAAAAACATTTGGTTAATATTTTTCTATACAATACGTTCCACATTATAAATTTAATTACCTAACATGGTATTATTTAATATATTTATAAGAAAATACAACTTTTTGACAAAAATTTTATAAAGGTATTATAGAAAATATTTAAGTATTACCATTCCTGCTGTATCTTAAATTTTTAATATATAATTAATGTAACATGTCAATCATTCAATTACATAAGCAAACTAAAAACCATATACGTACTTTTTTGAAAATAAAAGCTGTATAAAATTTACAAAGTAATTAAGTGTACGAACAGATGAGATATCATTAAAAATGATAGAAAAATAATGTTATAAAATATGAAACTAAACATTTTAGTGTATAATACGACCAAGATAGGCATCCCAGTCTTTCCATACTGGCTGTAAGCCAGCATCAGTGATAGCTTGCGCAAGTTGTTTAGGTGTACGATTATCCTGTAATTCAAACTGTTCTAACTCTGATTGTTCATGATTAGCATAACCACCAGGTTGGGTTTTAGAGCCTGCACTAACATTATTAATCGCTATTGGTATCATATGATCACGAAAAAATGCCGATTCGCGCGTTGACAGCGACAATTCGACATCTGGGGCAAATATTCTAAAAGCACACATTAACTGTACCAATTGGGGTTCACTTAAGATAGATATTGGTTCTATACCTCCAACGCAAGGACGCAGGCGTGGAAATGAAATAGAATACTTACTCCGCCAATAAGTTTTTTGTAAATATAATAAATGTTCGGCTAGTAAATAACAGTCAGTACGCCAATTTTTAGACAGGCCCATTAACGTGCCAAGGCCAATTCGATCAATCCCTGCACGCCCTAAGCGATCAGGCGTCTCTAGTCTCCAGTAAAAATCTTGCTTCTTACCACGAAGATGGTGCTGCAAGTAAGTATTAAAATGATAGGTTTCTTGATAAACTACCACACCGTCTAGTCCTAGGTTTTTTAGCTCAGTATATTCGTGCTGTAATAACGGCTGAACCTCCATCATCAATGAACTAAAATAGGCACGAATTTTCTGGATATACCGACGGAAATAATTCATTCCGACTTTAACCTCGTGCTCACCTGTGACTAATAAAAGGTGTTCAAAACCATACGCCTTAATAGCAAGACATTCACGTGTGATTTCTTCTGCATCAAGTATTTTACGCTTAATGTGATTGCGCATAGAAAAACCACAGTAAGTACAATCATTAGCACATAAATTTGAAAGATATAACGGTACATATAAGTTCACTACATTGCCAAATCGTTGTCGCGTTAACTTCTTCGCGCGCTGCGCTAATGGCTCTAGATAAACAGCTGCGGCAGGAGAAAGCAAAGCCATAAAGTCTTCACGTGATAACTTATCTACACTTAGCGCATGTTCAACGTCACATGCCTTTTTTTGATTTATGCATAGTGAAAGGAAATCCCAATTTAAATTTTTCCAGTAGTTATAAAAATTATCAACCATTACTTCACTTCCTCAGCATAGCTAAGAAAGTCAGTTAGCGGGCTAGAAGCAATAGCATGATTTTGGCTAGCGCCTAATCCAGATAATCTAGATAATTTACCGCTATCTAAAGCAAAACGAAAAGCTAATGCCATTTGTACTGGATCACGTGCTATAGCAATAGCAGTATTTATCAGAACCGCATCCGCCCCTATCTCCATAGCTGCAAGTGCATGGCTTGGTGCACCAATACCTGCATCAATTACGACTGGCACTCTAGCTTGTTCAATGATGATCTCAATAAAGTCACGAGTACGTAATCCAAGGTTAGAACCTATAGGAGCTCCAAGTGGCATTACTGCCGCACATCCAACTTCTTCTAACCGCTTACATATGACTGGATCTGCGCCACAGTAAGGTAAAACTGTAAATCCATCTTTTACTAGTATTTCAGCTGCTTTGAGAGTTTCAATTGCGTCTGGAAGTAGATATTTTGGATCTGGATGAATCTCAAGTTTAATCCAATTTGTACCAATGGCTTCACGGGCTAGTTTGGCACAAAATATTGCTTCATCAGCTGTTTTAGCTCCGGAAGTATTAGGCAAAAGATGAATATCTAACTGCTGCAGTGGTGCTAATATAGCATCATTCCTACCATGCATCTCAACGCGCTTCATGGATAAGGTGACCAACTGTGATCCTGATGTGCGTACAACTTCTAACATCAGTTCTGGAGTAGCAAACTTACCAGTACCAATAAATAGGCGTGAAGTAAAGGTAAGATTAGCGATTTTTAGCATGTTATCCTCCAGCAATCGCTTGAAATAATAAGATGTCATCCCCGTCTTGTAACAAATGGTTTATCCAGTCTATTCTCGGAATGATAATCTGGTTAATCGCTAACGCATTCCCAGGTTGATTTCGTTCAAGTTTCTCAAGTAGAGCGCTAACACTTATTGGATGTATTAACTCGAGTGGCTGATTATTGAGAAAAATCTTCATATCTTACCTCGACATACCAAGCAGTCACTAGCTTGGCGTAGTGTTAATGTATTCCAGTTTTGCTGTTTGGCGTCGAACAGACGCAACTTACCACTAATAATCGAAGGGAGACCTACTAATATTTTTATAGCTTCTAATGCTTGCAAAGTTCCTATTATTCCAACTACGGGACCTAATACACCTACTGTTCGGCAGTTAGGTTGTACTTCTACTTTTTCGGGATACAAGCAATTAAAACATCCATATTGATAAGGAGGTTCTATTACTAATAACTGGCCACAAAATCCTATTGCACTGCCACTAATAAGTGTTTTCCTTTCTGCTATGCAGGCGGCATTAATAGCATGACGTGTTACTAGATTATCACAACAGTCCAACACTAGATCAGCGCGAGCAATAGCATTACGTAATGCTTGTCCCTTTAACCGTCTTGTTAAAGCAATACATTTGATTAATGGATTAAGTGCTTGTAACTGATGTTGAGCTAGTATAGCTTTAAATTGATTAATATCAACAGTATGATATAAAATCTGTCGTTGCAAATTAGTGACATGTAATTTGTCATTGTCAGCTAATAGCAGTGTGCCTACACCAGCAGCGGCTAAATACAATGATGCAGGAGAACCTAGTCCTCCTAGACCAATAATTAATATTGTTGCATGCTTCAGTTTTTCCTGACCATCTTCTCCAATGTCATCTAGTAATAACTGTCGGCTATAGCGTAGAAATTCTTGATCATCAAGCATAAGATAATACTTTACCTTCAATGAGCCTTAAAAAATCTGCTGTAGCTGTATACCAATCCAGCGTTTTAGTGATAGCACTAACTACTGCTATGCTACCAACGCCAGATGCCAATACTTCCGGAACATGGTTTATTTTAATCCCGCCAATCGCTACAGTAGGATATTCTGCTGACCTGGTAACATGTCGTTTGAGCGCTTTCAAACCCTGTGGTGAAGATGGCATCTTTTTTGTTTGAGTTTCAAAGATATGCCCAAGCGCAATATACGAAGGTTTCAGCGAAATAGCACGTGTTAACTCTGCATCATTATGGGTAGATATTCCAAGCCTTAACCCAGCATTATGAATGGCTAATAAATCAGCGCTATCTAAATCTTTTTGGCCAAGATGTACCCCATAGGCAGAGTATTTGATTGCTAGTTTCCAGTAATCATTTATAAATAATCTTGCTCCATATTGTTTACTCAAAGAAATAGCCATTGCCATCTCCTTTTCCATCCGCTGCAAAGGTTGATGTTTAATACGTAATTGAATTGTAGTAACCCCTGCATATAGTAAACGTGCTATCCAGTTGACTCTGTCAACTACTGGATAAAATCCTAACTTATATGGCGTCTTAGGGAATGGAGTAGTGAGATCAGTCATTACTTATTTCCTATAGTAGATTACTAGTATGATGATATATCTAGATACTCAGTAATTGGAATGAATTGAAAATGTGCCATGTTACTACATTCTATTGTAATCAGTTTAGCAATCTCCAAAGCATTAACATAATTAAATACTTTCTACAAAATTTTCTTAGAGCAACGGTTTAGATAACACCTGTAATATAAAGAAACTAAATTGACTACTTACTGTCCTGCAATGACATTGCAGGATTTATACATCTTATTATAATTAAGCATTATATTGCATTAATCTTTAATAACGATATTCAATACAGCGTTATACTGTGCTGCACATTCTGTTCATTATATCTTTGATGCTTCACACCGTTACTTATCCAATACAGCTACGTGGGAAACAATTTTATAGATGATCAAGTCTTTTAATACCTGCTTTATTTAGCAGTTGAGAGCGCTCCCAAAGCATAGTGTAGTATATCATAAAGCATCTTAATTAACTAATCATTCCAGAATGTACGTAGACGTTGAAATTATCATAGCGATTTGTGTTTTGATTCATTTCATAGTAATGATACTATAGACAGAATTAATCATATATATTGCAAAAATACTGACAGTATAAATATGCATGTTGATATAATTGATTAACATGGCTCGCAATAAATACACTGCATAAAAAACATAGAGTGATATATTTATAGATCAACAGAAAATATCTATAGCCTACCTGAATATGAACAGTACAATATTTAAGGTATGCTTTACTATCGCTACAATTTGAATGTCTATAACAACATGAAGTCTCTCTTGCTTTGTAGAGAGACTATAGCTAATAGTTAAAAGACTATTACGTCAAATCTATTTGCAAGTGGTATGCATGTAGCATCTATCAAATATATAGATTCATTACAATATCTTAAATGTAATATGTAGAACATACTCATTGCTTCATAACTTATTTAATGTATGTACTTATTAATCAAGTGTCATGACGTCAACTTTGACTGGAAACTTTATTCCTATGATCATTATTTCTTGTTCTAGTTTGTTAACTTATAAACGCATACGTAATGTTTTGCAAAACAATTTATTCCTAACGCTATCACTTGATCACCTACATACTCACTTATCATGTAAGTGAGATCTTTATTTGTTTTTTTTTGATCGCCATGCAAATAGCACAAAGCATCACGATACCGTATTCTGGCAAAAGGCTATACTTTTATACACTGCATAGTACTATACTGTTTGCGAAAAACAGAAGATATATACAATGCAAATGAGCAGATCCAATATCTGCTAGACATAATGCAGTAAAGCTCAAGCTAGTATTACTGTTGTAAATGCCTATGTTCAGATTATTAAATTTAGAAAATGCACATTTTGATAGGAATAGTGTATATATTAAGTGATACTATATAGTCACTATTAGTGATGATTAATATCACATAATTATATGGATTTATTTTATTTCCATTACAATGAAATATATGTAATCCACGCCATTAAAAATTGGAATAATTTATATTTTCTCTTTCGAGACTGGTATATCACTATGTAAAAATTACAGACCACTATTACTTGAATTGCAAAAATCTATTTTGCCAAGAACATCTATAAAAATTGAGGATGCTTATATTGTGATTTAAAAAGTAGGATATATTGAAGATTAAATAACACTTTGCAATATTTACCTAAAACAAGATATTAAAACGAAACATTAGATCTTCTTAGTAAGATACAAAATATAGTGAGATATCATAAAATCATACGATTCTTTCTATTATATTACCAAGTATATCATTTATCAACATGGCTTAAAAATAATACTATAATAGTAATTATTATGAATAATACCCGCCATAGGCGATCTTGATTTACATTAAAAACAAAACAACATAAATAAAAAGCAGATCATTGATGTGACGATGTGAGATTCAAGCTGAATCCATGTCGATTAGACTCTATATAAAAACTCAAAATATCTATATATCTTCACCCATTGAATGAGTTACTGCAATGTAAAAATAGTATCTATTAGATCTACAAATCGAATAAGTTAGCATGATTGATACATCAAACACGATCCATACTTAGCTAAGTAATGAAGTCATATAGATAGGCTGTTATTATCATCCGAAGCAGATCTTTATAACCGAAAGCAGAGAAGATAGCAGTGAATATTTATTAAGACAAAACAGATGATATGTGCTAAAATATTTAATTTATATGCTTATTCAATAAGCTAAAGAATAACGTGCTACTTTATTTCTATATGCATATGCAAATTCATAGCAAATAAGAAATGATATTTAAGACTAAGTAGAATGGTATAATGAGCCAAATAAATATAATTAGAGAATATAGCGAGCTGTAACGTCTTAATTGCAATATATACATAATATTTTACTATCATCTTCTGTTAGACAGGATATATTCAACATTGCGTAACCTTATATAAATAACGGAATTGATGCATAAGGGAATTGGTAAGTAAGTACTACATGCTAATTTTGAGTTAAATGCTATTAATAATATATTAGTTATACTGATATTATAGCAATACATTACCGCACAAACCATAACACCACTTCGAGATTATTCATGACAAGAACTTTTATTGCATTTTCTAGTTTGCATTACGAGTTACGATATAACCTTTGACGGAATATCATACTCAGATATGTAGAGCGAAATAAGCAGAGATAATTGGCATATGTTTCGACCACTAAAGAAGTAAAATATTAATGATTTTAGCATTTTAAGTACTACACTATATATCATTAATTTATAATATTTTTTTAAGTTTCCCCGTATTGTGATTAATTAAAAGTCATTCTGCATAAAACGAAATCTAATATTTTTAGATAATATTTATCTCTTTCTTTTAAGAGTGTATTATTTCTATAATTTTTATATCAGATAAGTATTAGGAAGAGTAAAAAATCATTATATAACGAGTTCATCTATCGCAATCCTTCCAATGGATATACAGGCTAGGCTCAGTAACTTATAATCTTCTATTTATAACGACTAATTACTACATCCATTTTAATAAATATATTAGCTTTTCTGTAGAGACTATAGCATATAACATACTTTATATATGTCTATAAAATTTGTGACCTTGCAATATTTTTGCACTTTCAGCCACTTGATGTAAGGTATGTATTAAAATTACGGAATTTACAATCAGGAAATCATATTTATAAAGCTATTATTAGCGCTATATTTATTCTTAATTTAAGAGGTATACATGGATAACAGTCTTCTAATATTCATTTTAATAATGAGTTATAGACATGAAATAATTTTACCTTCTTATCAGAAGAGTAAAATATTTGTTGTATTTATTAATCATATTCAAGACATTAATCTATTTATATCTCTGTATAAGAGAATCTGGAAGATATTATTTATACAAGTTTAAAATCTATTCATAACGTCGGTTTATTAAAAATAACGTAAGTCAGTGGCGTAATAAGTGAAAATAAATTTAATTTATATCTAGAATAAACGAAAATAGGATATCTAAATTTTAATTTTTCCTCAAAACTATTATAAAAATAATATCGTGAATTTAATTTAATAATATAGCAATGTTCATATTTTATTGCTTATGTCTTGAGGATTCACATCTTCATTCAATTTGGTCTATATTTATGTGAGTACTTGAAAAATTAACATCCAGTGTGTGTATATTAAAGGAGCATAAATATATCACCTCGTGATTTAAAACTAAAATATACTATAAAGGATAACTTATGAATAAAACGCAATTGATTAATATAATCGCAAATAAAGCTGATCTTTCTAAAATAAAAGCTAAATTAGCTCTAGAGTCCACTTTGATTGCTATTACAGAAGCTTTAAGAGAAGGTGATGTAATACAATTAGTTGGTTTCGGTACTTTTAAAGTTAACCAACGTAACGAGCGTATGGGTCGTAACCCACAAACAGGCCAAGAAATTAAAATAGCCGCAACAAATATACCTACCTTTGTCTCTGGTAAAATACTAAAAGAGGCAGTAAAATAATTAGATAAAAGATTTGCTAAGGAGGGGTAATATTGCCCCTTTTTATCTGATAGGCATTTAGGCTTCTTAATATATGCATCCACATAATTGTATAATATTTTTATTTCTATATTTTATAATATACTTCTATAACTTTTATGAATTATAAAAATATTTAGAATGAGCTAAATAATTAAGAATAAAATAGTCATAAAATTTTATGTAGTGTCTAGATTATCTTCTAAAAACTGGAATTTTCTTTATTATTTAATCAATATAATAATAAACATACTTTATTATATTAAATATTTAAATACTAAAGATAGTCTATGTTATATCTGATCACGTGTTAGTTATAATTTAAAAATAGGATTTGTTCTTAATCAGTATCAAAATACTAATTTTGACAACTAAAATATATTATATAATTTTCTAAGAAAAATACTGTAAACCAGCGTTTAAGTAATATAAATTACTTACATTTTTAAATCTTTTTGACATGCGACACAAATACTACTGTTGCTGTAAAAATTAATATTTCTATTGACAATTATTAAGGGGCGTAGAAATAATATTTTTTATTAACTAATTTTAAGATTTCTAATTTTCTGTAATATATGTATTCGAGAGTTCATTTATCCTAATAGAATAAAAAATATATCAAGATAATAACTTCATAAGTAATATAGTAACAATATAAACTTTAGTATATAGTATATTTATTGAATTTATAAAATATTTAGGGCATTAATATTAATATCATCAATAAATTATTACTATAATCGTTTAAGCTATATATTTTCTCATGAATAATACTTGATTGTCGATTTAAGTAATAAGCAATGCTGAAACTTTAGAAAGCAGGGTGTATTTTTGTCCTATTAATAAGAAAATTATCACTCATAAAACAAATAAAATATTCTATAAAATAAATGTGATATATAGATATACTTAACTGTTTTATTAATGATTATCTCTTTAGATGATCAATTTTATAATCCTTACTTAATGAATGCATAAAGGCATTCTAAAATATTGATATTATTAATTTTCAATTAAAGTTATTTAACTTTTTCTAAAGTAATACTCAGAGTAATAATCAGCAATATTACTGTCAGATAGTTTCTTGCTATATTCAATAGTTTATCAGAAATTAGAAATACTTTATTTAATTCACCTTCTGTATAAACATTCTTCTACTACGTTCTATACTATTTTAGAGTGTTATGTTGCGTATTACTCACGGTGTAATATTACTTTTATCAAGTAGTACAAACGACTTAAAATAGTTAGTAACCATGTTATTATCGATCATGATCTATGCAACACTTCGGTATAATAGATTAAAAATCGTTTAATTTGCGGTAAATTCTCCTAATTAGAATATAGATAATAATATCTTTATCAATCAGCTAATTTTAGCTGCGATGAAAATATCTTGATGCTACTCAGATTACTAATTTCCATCGCATTGACTAAAATGTACTTGCTATTTATCATTATGTATCTTTAGTTGATATAGACTACGATATCTTAATATAGTATGCAATACTGAAATATTGTTACAATTGTTCTATCATTGATATTATTGATAATGAGGGAAACTCATAAAGATGTTATAACGATATTCCATAGCCAAATAAATACATTGTTTAATAAATTTAAAATATAGTGATAAAATCACAGATGGTAATTTTCAAGAAAAAGCATTTAAAGACCAATAAAATATAAAAAACAAGTAAAATATATTTACCTCAGCATAAGGATAAATAATAAATTTTTATTTTTTAATTTTTTATTTGATAAATGTTAAGATGAATGTATTTATAAAGTCAGATTATCATCTGCTTAATTTTTTATTATTTTAATATATTCTTGCAATATATACAAATAAGCATTCACTAGATTTAATACAATATTAAGTATAACAATCTCATTATAAAGTTTATGGATAATCTGTTTTTGAGCTATTCAACAGTTACTGATTTTGCTAAATTGCGTGGCTGATCAATATCTTTTCCTTTGATCAATGCTACATAATAGGAAAGTAATTGTAATGGTACAGCATATAAAATTGGCGATACAATTTCTTCAACATAAGGTAATGGTATAATAGTAATGCCTTTATTGCTAATAAAACTAGCATCCTGATCTGCAAAGATATACAAATGACTACCGCGCGAACGTACTTCTTCGATATTGGATTTTAATTTCTCTAATAGAGCATTATTAGGTGCCAATACGATTACTGGCATATCAATATCAATTAGAGCTAAAGGTCCATGCTTTAATTCACCTGCTGAATAAGCCTCGGCATGGATGTAAGAGATTTCTTTTAACTTTAATGCTCCTTCCATGGCAATTGGGTATTGATTTCCACGTCCAAGGAATAAAGCATTATATTTATATACAAAATCTTCAGCTAACATTGCAATATTTTTATCTGTCGATAACACTTGCTCAATACGTTTAGGCAACTCTTGTAAAGCATTCAAAATATTAGATTCGACGCTTTTCGTCATACCATTCAAGCGACCTAAATGCACCACTAACATTAATAAAACTGCAAGTTGAGTAGTAAACCCTTTAGTAGATGCTACACCAATTTCAGTACCAGCCTTGGTCATTAAAACCAAATCTGATTCTCTCACTAAAGAAGAACCTTGCACATTACAGACTGCTAAAGAACCAATAAAACCTATCTTTTTAGATAGGCGCAATGCAGCTAGAGTATCGGCAGTTTCACCAGATTGTGATAACGTAATAATTAAATGACCTGATCGTACTACCGATTTGCGATAACGAAATTCAGATGCAATCTCAACATCACAAGGTATATCTGCCAACTCTTCAAACCAGTTACGTGCCACCATACCAGCGTGATAGGAAGAACCACAAGCAACAATTTTTATATGTTGCACTTTCGAAAAAAGGTCATAAGCTTGCGAACCAAGTTCATTTAGATTAATTTGTCCTTGTACTAATCTCCATTCTAGAGTGTTTTTCAATGCCACTGGTTGTTCGTATATCTCTTTTTGCATGTAAAATCGATACTTTCCCTTATCACAGGCTTCGTATTGAATATTCGATTCTATGTGAGGACGTTTAATAAGATGACCTGCTTTATTGACAATATTAATATTATGACACGTCATCTCAACTAAATCGCCTTCTTCAAGAAAAATTAAATTACGAGTTACCGGTAATAACGCAACTTGATCGGAGGCGATAAAGTTTTCACCAATACCAATCCCTATCACTAATGGACCACCAGAAGTTACAGCTACTAATATACCAGGAATTCGATTATCCATCACAAGAATGCTATAGGTGCCACGAAGTTGAGGAATAGCTTTCTTAATAACTTCTAATAATGTGCTGTCCTTGCACTGTTTATATTCCCAATTGACTAAATGCGCAATTACCTCCGTATCAGTTTGAGAATTAAAACAATAGCCACGCTCAATCAAAGAATTACGTAACGGTTCGTGATTTTCAATAATACCGTTATGGACTACAGTAATGTAATCAGAAATATGGGGATGTGCATTTTTTTCAGTTGGTTCACCGTGCGTTGCCCATCGGGTATGAGCCATACCAGTAATGCCGTGCATATTATATTGTGTTACAGCTGCAGCTAGTTCTTTCACTTTTCCTACACGGCGCAAGTAGTTAACATGGCCTTTACTGTTAACAACCAATAAACCGGCAGAGTCATATCCACGGTATTCAAGACGCCTTAACCCTTCTAATAGGATTTCTTCAATATTGCGTTGTGCTACTGCACCTACAATTCCACACATTAGCTATATTCCTATATTCAACTCCATGATGCATTTGATTTCATGATCCTGAATGGATTTTATCAGTTATCCTTGATGCCATTAATAAATACCGAATACTGCGACTTGTTATGCTTCAAGCAGATAATAAATGCACTTACTCTGCTACTATAGTAAATAGTATACATCTATTTAATTAATCGTGATGTATATGAGGATTAATTAGATAGGATCAAATTCTGATTATTTTCAGATAAGATGCGATTTTTTATCCAGTAACTGTATATTTTCGTTTCTTTACAGTATATTTTTTCTTGAACAATTTCTTGTATTATTCTCACAATAAACAAGTGATCCATATCTATCACTGTATCATATCTAATAGATTGCAATTTAACAAATATCTTAAAAAAGCTTTATTTCCTACGCTTTTATATAATAAATATCGTTAATAACTATATAAAGAGATGTATATACTGTTTTATACAATTCAATAATTTAGCGTTCTATCAGTGCATTGTAGTGTTTTCAATCGCTATACTATAAAAAATGGTAACACAAAGACATTAATGATGTATACGAAAACTACGAGCATTGTAGTCTGACTCATATGCAGTTTTTAAGACGATATTCGCATATAGACATCACTAATATAGTATTATATAGATATATCGAATTTCTTTTTAAATAGATAATATAAAATATTAACGACATAACCTGAATACCATAATATCTAGTTTTCATTGTATAATTAATCTCAAAGTCACGCTACTTTTTCCAGCATAGTAATTATATCTTAAATAAGAATCGCGACACATTAAGCTAATTGTTTTGAAAAATTTTAGTTATTTATAGTAGTATACTAGCTCACATGACATATATAAAATACGTACCCTATTTTTATATATAATAAAACTCTCTTAAGAGATTTTTATTACTATGCCTATATTTTTTATACTCATTAAGTAGTGCATATTATACTCAAGAATAATATTGCCGCTGCATGATCTATAAGCACAGTGTTTTATTTAAAATACAATAAGTTAATGTGACTAGGCAAAAATATCAATGCTTTTACCTAGCTCATTAGGACAGATTAACTTCTTACGAAGTATTTGGTATTATTTTATAAATTTTTAATAGTTTCTTGCTACATTGTCTATGTTTGAAGTCAATTGTGTATATAGCAACATATCTGACTACAATCGCAGTAGTATTTTATACAAGACTTAGTGCTGATATCAAATAGATCATTAAAAGCGTGTAATCTTTAACTGATAGTTTAGATTATGTTGCATTTATGAAAAACAATAGATTTATGTATTAAATTTTAAGGCTATCTTATAGCGCTGTCGTTATTAAAATATATTCTAGATTGGATGCTTGAATTATTTATTTCAATCTTTTTTCATTGGACGAATCCAACCCTGAATATGCTTTTGTTTTACTCGAGTGAGTACTAATTCGTTTTCTGCAATATCATGTGTAACCGTAGTACCCGCAGCAATAGTAGAACCTTTACCAATAGACACGGGTGCTACTAGTTGGCTAGCAGAACCAATAAATACACTGTCACCAATAATAGTTTTATGCTTATTAGCACCATCATAATTACAAGTAATACTCCCGGCACCAATATTTACATTATCACCAACTTCTGCATCACCTAAATAACTTAGGTGACTAGCTTTGGATGCTTTACCCAAGTGTGCCTTTTTAATTTCTACAAAATTGCCAACATGAGCACCAGCAGATAATTTAGTACCAACACGCAATCGAGCAAACGGTCCCACAGTACAATGATCTGCTAGTATCGTATCTTCAATTATACTATATGGACTAATCTCACAATCATTACAAATCTCACAATTTTTTAACACACAACCGATACCAATTTTCACTCGATTTCCTAGCTTAACAGTACCTTCAATAATTACATTAGCATCAATAGTTATATCACGACCATAAATAAGTTTTCCCCGTAGATCGAAACGTGCTGGATCGAGTAGCATAACACCAGATAAAAGTAAGTTTTCAGCTTCTTTTGACTGGAATGCCCGCTCTACGATGGATAGTTGTAAGCAGTTGTTAACACCTAATACTTCAATTAAATTTACTGGATATACTACTTCTATTTTTTTGCCTTCTGCATGAGCTGCGAGAATAATATCTGTAAGATAATATTCACCCTGCACATTATCATTCTTAAGAATACTTAGCCAATACTTAAGATCTTGTCCATTCACGACTAAAATGCCAGTATTTATTTCATTGATCTTCCGTTGTTCTTCATTAGCATCTTTATGCTCAACAATGCGTATTGCCTTATCATTCTCACGTATGACACGACCATAACCACTGGGATTGCTTACTCTTCCTGCCAGAATAGCGATGCCACTTTTTGGTTTAGCTAATCGTAATCGAGTAAGACTCTCAACAGAGATTAGTGGCATGTCGCCATACAGAATTAGCACATCTTCATCATCAGAAAAATATGGTGCAACTTGTTGTATCGCATGCCCAGTACCTAATTGTTTATCTTGTAATATCCATTGTAACCTACTATCAGATATAAGGCTCTTTAGATGATTGCCACCATCACCATATACTATATAAACATTTTTTGCACTTAACTGCATCGCAGTATCTATTACGTATTGCACCATTGGCTTGCCTCCTAATGGATGCATTACTTTTGGAAGATCGGAAAACATACGTGATCCTTTGCCTGCCGCAAGGATCACTACACTCATGACAGTTTTCGACATAAATAACCTTACAACTCTATATTCATTAGGAAAAGTGAACACTTTACTAAATAGATTAGTATTTATTACTTTTATGTTCATGAGAAATAATTATTCACTGATTATCAGTTGAAATTGTTTATCCAAACAGGAAATTACTTATAATTTTCTATTATATTAGTATTAAAATCAAAAATTTTTATTTTAATACATTAAAATACAATATATAAATTTGCATGATGCAGTTATTATTTAAAGGCAATCAGGTAATAATTTATAGCAAGTGATCATAGCCTCAATTATAGGCAAGGATAAAAATCACTTATCTCATTTTACGTTTATGGGTTTTAACTTAAAATTATTAGAATCATAAATAGTAAATTAAAATAAAAATGAAAGACAAATGAAGAGAAATAGATACATATCTTTTTATTTAATATATTATCACATTTATAATTAGGAAATTATTAGATTTTACAATACAACATTATTGTAAAGTTCAGTCGCTAGTATTTGAAAATCAATATATAAAATAAGTAATGAAATGCTTTACTACATGGATGTTTCTAACAAAATATTTTAGATAGTATTTCTATAATTAAAGTATTTTTATTAAATGAGAACTTCATAATTATTTTCTCGTTAAAATACATACAAAAAATAGATAGACTATCTATGTAATAAGTATATAACATCCGATATACACATATTTGATATAAGTGAAGATCATTTACTATATATCTATAATCATTTAAGTTTTATATATAATATATAAATTTCTCTTATAAAATATTGATAATATTTTATAAAATAATTTTATAGCATGTTAATTACAGTGCAAAACGCTTTAATATGCATTAAACATATTAGATGTTGTAATTTAAATATTATGAGATTAATATTCTTAATACAATCTTTACTCCACTGACCTGATTATATTATACTGTTGCAGTCTATCACATTGTGATATTCAATGTACTTTAATAGATATTTAAAATAAATTTTTAAATGTAATTTAATATGGCAAAATATTTATTCATTAACCTTAATTAATAAATATAATCATAACTGACTGTCTTAAAATTTTACATGTAATTCCATTACCATCACATAATCTTTTTCGTTAATTCTATGACACGCAGTTTTGCAATTGCTTGAGCCAGTTCTGCGTATGACTGAGTATAATCTATGTCTCCGTGAAAATTTTGAATATGTTCTTCAGCTTCACGCTTAGCCGCTAATGATTTTTCTTCATCTAGTTCTGTCCCTCGAATAGCTATATCAGCTAATATAGTCACTACAGTCTGTTGTACTTCAAGTATACCGCCTGATAGATAAATAAATTCTTCTTCACCATATTGTTTAACTATATGTACCATTCCTGCTTTTATAGCACTTAATAGCTGCACATGCCTAGGGAAGATACCTAATTCACCTTCACTTCCTGTTACATTAATCTTTTGTACTAAACCGGAAAATATCTGTTGTTCTGCACTAACAACATCTAAATAATATGTCATAACTCTATATTCCTATATTACAGTATTATAACTTATTAGCCTTTTCTATTGCTTCCTCAATTGTACCTACCATGTAGAAAGCCTGTTCTGGAAGATAGTCATAATTGCCATCTATAATACCTTTAAAGCCACGGATGGTATCTTGTAGTAAGACAAATTTTCCTGGGATTCCGGTAAAAACCTCTGCAACGAAGAACGGTTGAGATAGAAAATTCTGTATCTTACGGGCACGCGATACTGAAAGCTTATCTTCTTCAGATAACTCATCTATACCTAATATAGCAATAATATCTTTCAGTTCTTGATAACGTTGTAAAATAGACTTTACACTACGCGCTACATCGTAGTGTTCATGCCCAATGACCAGCGGATCTAACTGTCGACTGGTAGAGTCTAGTGGATCAACAGCTGGGTAAATACCAAGCGAAGCAATGTTACGACTAAGAACAACGGTTGCATCTAAGTGTGCAAAAGTAGTAGCTGGTGATGGATCAGTTAAATCATCTGCAGGTACATAAACGGCCTGGACAGAGGTTATAGAACCAGCCTTCGTCGAGGTAATCCGTTCTTGAAGAATACCCATCTCTTCCGCTAATGTTGGCTGGTAACCTACTGCAGATGGCATACGTCCCAAAAGTGCAGAAACTTCTGTGCCAGCTAAGGTATAACGATAGATATTGTCGATAAACAATAGAACGTCTCGGCCTTCATCACGAAATTTTTCGGCTATAGTTAAACTTGTAAGAGCTACTCGTAAACGGTTACCAGGCGGTTCATTCATTTGACCGTAAACTAACGATACTTTGTCGAGTACGTTTGAATCTTTCATTTCATGGTAAAAATCGTTACCTTCACGCGTACGTTCACCTACACCCGCAAAAACGGAATAACCGGCATGCTCAATGGCAATATTACGAATGAGTTCCATCATGTTTACGGTTTTACCGACACCAGCGCCTCCGAATAAACCTACTTTTCCACCCTTGGCAAAAGGACACATTAGATCCATTACCTTAATACCAGTTTCCAGTAACGCCTGAGAACTAGAGATCTCTTCGTAACTAGGTGCAGGACGGTGAATTGCCCAACGCTCTTCTTCACCGATCTCCCCTTTCATATCGATTGGATCACCTAATACATTCATGATACGACCCAAAGTAGCTTTACCTACTGGCACTTTAATTGCATGATGTAAATTATTGACTTTCAGACCACGACGCAAACCATCAGAAATGCCCATTGCAATACAGCGCACTACACCACCACCTAGTTGCTGCTGTACTTCTAGGACTAGCTTCTTGATATTATTATTCACCACAAGGGCATCATACACTTTTGGTACGGCATCTTGAGGGAACTCGACGTCTACTATGGCGCCGATTACTTGGATTATTTTTCCAGTCGTCATCCCGAATCCTCTACTTAATGCATTAATACGCTAAAATTCAAATTATCTACACGTTGCCTAGCTGTATACGATCTCAATATATCATGTAGATAATCCTTATTAAATTGCAGAGGCACCAGCAACAATCTCGTTAAGTTCCTGAGTAATACTTGTCTGACGAGCTTTATTATATACCAACTGCAAATCTTGTAATAGATTAGTGCCGTTATCGGTTGCAGCTTTCATTGCTACCATACGTGCAGTCTGCTCACAAGCTAAGTTTTCTATAACACTTTGATAAACCTGTGATTCTACGTAACGGCGAAGTAAAGTATGTAGTAGAACTTTTGGATCAGATTCATAGAGATAATCCCAAGGTATTTTATTTTTTTTTATCTCGACAGCAGTAGTTAATGGTAATAACTGAATCAGTTGTGGCTCTTGGAATATCCTATTAACAAATTTATTGCTGACAACATAAAGCTTATCTATATTACCTTTATCATATGCTTGTAACATCACTTGTACTGGACCAATAAGACTAGATAGAGAAGGCTTATCTCCGATACCAGTAACTTGAGCAATGATATTAGCGCGACTGAAACCAGAAAAAGAGATAGCTTTAGACCCAATCAGCACCAAATCACTTTCGACATCTTTTTCCAACCAGATGTGCATTTCTACTAATAGCTTTTTAAACATATTGATATTTAAGCTGCCACATAGACCACGATCAGTAGACACCACTATATATCCAATACGCTTGACTTTGCGTGCGTTTAAGTATGGATGCTTGTATTCTAGATTACCTGATACAAGGTGATTAATTACTTTGCGAATTATCTCTGCATAAGGTCGGCTAGCAGCCATATATTCCTGTGATTTACGCATTTTAGATGCAGCCACCATTTCCATTGCTTTGGTTATCTTTTGCGTATTTTTTACACTACCTATCTTATTCCGTATTTCTTTTTCTCTTTGCATTATGTTACTCCTACACACATATAAGTTGCTGTCTTACAACAGCAAAACTTTTCATCCTTACCAGCATTGAGTTTTTTTAAAGGTATCGAGGATTTCTTTTAGCTTATGCTCAATCTCATTATCGAACGTTCCAGTTCGGTTAATATGAAAAAGCAATTCAGCATATTCATAGTTAGCATATGCTATCAAAGCAGCTTCAAAATTGATGATCTTCTCGACTGCTATGTCATTTAAGTAACCACGTTCGGCAGCAAACAGTATTAGAGACTGTTGTGCAATAGACATTGGTGAATACTGTTTCTGTTTGAGTAGTTCTGTGACCTTTTGACCATAGTGAAGTTGTTTGCGGGTCAGTTCATCAAGATCTGAAGCAAACTGTGAAAAAGCTGCTAATTCACGATACTGTGCTAGAGCGGTACGTATACTGCCAGATAATGTTTTCATTATATTCGCTTGTGCTGCACTTCCCACACGGGATACTGATATACCTGGATTAACTGCTGGACGAATGCCAGAGTTAAAAAGACCAGATTCAAGGAATATCTGACCATCGGTAATGGAAATGACGTTAGTGGGCACAAATGCCGAAACGTCGCCTGCCTGTGTTTCAATAATCGGTAAGGCAGTAAGTGAACCAGTTTTACCTTTAACTTTACCTTTCGTAAAATCTTCAACATATTCAGAATTAACACGTGAAGCTCGCTCTAGCAACCGGGAATGAAGATAGAAAATATCGCCTGGATACGCTTCACGTCCTGGAGGACGACGAAGTAAAAGGGAGATTTGACGATAAGCAATAGCTTGTTTAGACAGATCGTCGTAGGCAATTAGGACATCCTCTCCACGATCACGGAAATATTCACCCATCGTGCAGCCTGCATAAGGTGCTAAATATTGCAATGCAGCAGATTCAGAAGCGGTAGCAACTACAACGATAGTGTTTCTTAGTGCACCGTGCTCTTCTAGTTTGTGAACAACATTAGCGACCGTCGATGCTTTCTGACCAATAGCTACATAAATACATTTAATACCGGAATTGCGTTGGTTAATAATTGTATCGATTACTAATGCCGTTTTACCGGTTTGACGGTCACCAATAACTAGTTGCCGCTGGCCACGTCCAATGGGAATCATAGCATCAATAGATTTATAGCCAGTCTGAAGTGGCTGTGTAACGGATTGACGCTCAATAACATTAGGAGCACTAGATTCTACTGATGAAAAACCATCATGTTCAATTGGGCCTTTACCATCCACAGGTAGACCTAATGTATTAACAATACGGCTCAACAAGCCACGGCCAACGGGCACCTCTAAAATACGGCCTGTACATTTTACTTTCATACCCTCAGCTAGATCTAGATAAGGCCCCATAACTACAGCACCTACTGAATCGCGCTCTAAGTTCAATGCTATCGCATAACGATTACCTGGCAGTGAAATCATTTCACCCTGCATAACTGCATCCAATCCTTGTATACGGATTATCCCGTCCATGACTGAAATGATAGTACCTTCATTATGAGTTTCATTTACTGCATTAAAATGAGCAATACGTTGTTTTATCAGTTCGCTTATTTCTGTAGCATTTAATTGCATTGCTCTAGTCTCCTTAAGACTGCTGCAAGACGTCTTTGAGACGTTCAAGACGTCCGCGTGTGCTACCATCAATTACTATATCTCCAAAACGGATAATAATACCGGCTAGTATAGATTGATCAATTTTGTAATTTAGCTGAACTTTGCGTGATAAACGTTTTTCCAGTGCGAGTACAATGTTCACTTTCTGTTTATCGCTGAGCCTAATCGTAGACAAGACATTAACTTTGATAGTAGATTTTAGTGAATTCCGTAATTCAATAAATTGCTGTAACACTGCAGGAAGAATTAGTAAACGTTTATTTATGGCCATTATGTGTATAAAGTTCTTTCCATATTGATCAAGCTGATTACCACAAATAGCAATGAATATATTAAACAATGTTTCCGTTGCAACCATACTATCTAGTAATTTAGCAACTTGTTTATTAGAAGAGACACGCGAAACCAATTCTAACATTTCATGCCAACGCTCTACACTTTGATTCTCAACGGCAAAATTGAATGCTGCTCTAGCATAGGGGCGAGCTATGGTAGTTAATCTAAACATGAACCCTTCCCTCTTTCCAGTTCAGCAATACATTTATTAACTAGCGCACTATTAGTGGATTCATCCACAGAGCTTTCAATAATTTTTTCTGCTACAGCCATTGCTAGTATAGCTATTTGTTGACATAGCTTCTCACGAGTACGCTTATATTCTGCTTGAATTTCAACTTGAGCTCTCGATATTATTGCCTTACGTTCTTGCTCAGCTTCCGATTTTGCTTCATCCATAATTTGAGCTTTTCTTTTTTGTGCTTGCTCAATGAGCATCTGAGCTTCTTCTTTGACATTTTTTAAATATTCAGCCTCATTGGCTTGCACTAATTTTAGCTCTTTTTTAGCATATTCTGCTGCAGCGATAGCATCAGCAATTTCTTTTTGACGTTGCTCAATCATGGCCATGATTGGTGGCCACACATATTTCATACAGAATAAAACAAACATAATAAACGCAATGGCCTGGCCTAGGATAGTTGCGTTAAGGTTCACAACATAATGCCTCTTTAAAAGTTAAAAGTATGATTGTAAATAGAAGGAGGTTTCTCTACTTTGCGATAACAAACATTATGTAAAGTCCCAAGGCAACAGCAATCATTGGAATTGCATCAACTAGACCCATAACTATAAAGAATTGTGTACGCAGCAATGGTATCAATTCAGGCTGACGAGCTGCACCTTCCAAGAACTTTCCACCTAGGATACCGATACCAATAGCTGCACCAATTCCTGCTAATCCTATCATTACAGCAGCCGCCATATATAGAAGATCCATGCTTACATTCCCCATGATGTTCTCCACTTTATATTAGTTGAAAATACAAGTTTTTTAAAATTAATGTTCTTCAGATGCCATTGATAGATAGAGAATGGTTAAAACCATAAAAAGAAAAGCTTGCAAAGTAATTATAAGTACATGGAATATAGCCCAAGGCAAGCTTAAAATCCACTGTGACCACCAAGGTAAAAGACCAGAAATTAGGATGAATATCAGATCACCTGCATACATATTACCAAAGAGTCGCAAACCAAGCGAAACTGGTTTAGATAATAAGCTAACACCTTCCAGAATAAGGTTAATGGGAATAAATATAGGGTGTTTAAATGGCTGCATAGTCAATTCTTTAACAAAGATACCTATTCCTTTTATATTAATGCTGTAAAAAATAATCAAGACAAACACACCCAATGCCATCGATATAGTTACATTTACATCAGCAGTGGGAACCACTCGCAATGCAGGCAAACCAAGATAATATTCCCCAATAGTTGGCAACAGATCAATTGGTAGCAAATCCATTAGGTTCATCAGGAATACCCAGATAAATATAGTTAATGCCAATGGTGCGATGACTTGACTTTGACCATGGTGCATATTGCGAACACTTCTATCAACAAATTCAATTACTAATTCTACAGCTGTTTGCGCTTTACTAGGCACACCATTAGTAGCATTTTTTGCCACTATATAAAATATTACTAAAAACAGGATTCCGAGGATAAGAGAGAAAAATATCGAATCAATGTTAATCGACCAAAACCCTGTGCCAACTTGCAGTTGCATCAGATGATGACCTATATACTCCTGTGGAGTAAACACTTCTCCTATAGACATGCTGCCTCATTAATCTTTATTTAATTAATCTTGATAATTATTAATTATGTTCAGATGCTCCTACTTACATCACTAACATCGTCAAACATGTAAAGTCAAGTAGTATAAACAGCACCTTAAATATTCCTAGATAATACTGGATAAGAATAAAATAATAGTGTTTTCCATCTTTAGTCTATCCCCGAAAAAGTAGAATACACTAACTGTATTTTATCTTCTATGCTATAATGCAAGAATTCATTATAAAACATTGTATATATCAATTAAAGAAAAAATAATAATGTTACCAATACTGAAAAGTATTTCAATCTATATAATTTGTTTTGTTTACTAATTCATAAGAGTGCATATTAATTATATATAAATTTATTAGTATGCTTATAAAAGATATATATTAATAAATCACATCTAAACTGTTATACTGTAATCATTAGCATTAAAAAATCATGGTTATCAATCCAGTCCACATAATATTCAATATGTTGCTACATAAAAATTGATAAACATGCTTCAATGCATTGTGCAAGATAATATTATTCAAGACACATATTTTACATACAGATTGATAAATGTTATTTTAGGATATAACAGAAAAAAAATTAATGCGTATTACTCATAAAATTATCATT
This sequence comes from Serratia symbiotica, assembly GCA_900155695.1. Classification (GTDB taxonomy): domain Bacteria; phylum Pseudomonadota; class Gammaproteobacteria; order Enterobacterales; family Enterobacteriaceae; genus Serratia_E; species Serratia_E symbiotica_A. The sequence continues at coordinate 3,258 of FUHL01000002.1, read as the reverse complement.
TATTCCATGTTAATTCCGTTCAGTAATGCATCACTGCTATTTTATATTAATATGTATAATGTACTATCTCTGTTAAACTAAAAGTTCTGCTATTACACTGAAGTTAATGTATTTTTAATCAATTAATCTATTTTGTCATTAAAATAGTAGTCAATATTTAGCAAATATGAAACTCGAATCCTAAATTACCATTAGGAATGGGCATTACTAATCGCTTACTTATTCAATCAGTAAATGACTATTCGAATATGCATTCGATATACCACGCCTCAGCAGCTCTTGTTTTTTTAACCAAATTAATAAGATTGAGATCGCTGCTGGCGTTATTCCAGCGATGCGAGAAGCTTGGCCAATGGAGTTCGGTTTATAATGATTCAGCTTAGTAATTACTTCATTTGAAAGACCGGGTATATAACAGTAATTAAGATCTAATGGAAGAATAGTATGCTCGTTGTGCTTTTGTTTTTTTATCTCTTTTTGCTGACGGACAATATAGCCTTGGTATTTAATCTGGATTTCAATTTGCTCAGCAGCCTCTTTATCTTCAATGGCGGGTGCAAAAGCAGATAAATCAGTCAATAACATGTAATTAATTTCAGGGCGACGTAACAATTCTTCTCCATTAATTTTGGATAATAAAGGTGTTTTCAACAATCGGTTAACTGACTCAATATTTGCATCATATGGATTAATCCAAATATTACGTAGGCGCTGATTTTCCTGCTCAATATGTTCTAATTTTGTACAGTATCGTGCCCAACGTAAATGATCTATTAGACCCAATTCATAACCTTTTTTAGTTAAGCGTAAATCGGCGTTGTCTTCTCGTAACATTAGACGATATTCTGAGCGTGATGTAAACATACGGTAAGGTTCTGTAGTCCCAAGGGTACAAAGATCATCTACCAGCACGCCAAGATAAGACTGATCACGGCGCGGTATCCAACCTTCTTCTTGATTGGCGTAGCGTCCAGCATTTAGGCCGGCTAATAACCCTTGAGCTGCGGCTTCTTCATAACCAGTAGTGCCATTAATCTGACCTGCAAAAAACATTCCATGAATAAATTTGCTCTCTAAGGTTAGTTTTAAACCGCGAGGATCAAAAAAATCATATTCAATTGCATAACCTGGACGAACAATGTGGGCATTATGCATACCGTTCATAGAACGGATTATCTGCATTTGTACATCAAATGGTAAACTCGTAGAAAGCCCATTGGGATAAATTTCATTGCTCGTTAAACCTTCTGCCTCTAAGAAAATTTGATGCGCTTTACGATTGGAAAAACGTACAACTTTATCTTCAATTGACGGGCAATAACGTGGGCCAATTCCTTCTATAGCACCAGAATATATCGGACTTTTATTGAGATTATTGAGAATGATATCATGAGTTTTTTCATTAGTATGAGTGATATAGGACATCCTCTGCTCTGGATGCTGGCTAGCATGAGACATAAAAGAGAACACTGGTACTGGTATATCGCTCTGTTGTGGCATCAAAGAACTAAAATTAATAGTACGCGCATCAATACGTGGTGGTGTACCCGTTTTAAGTCGTTTAACGCATAGCGGCAGTTCTCTTAGACGGTGTGATAAAGTAATTGCTGCTGGGTCTCCAGCACGACCACCGCTATAATTCTTCAAACCAATATGTATTTTACCATCTAGAAAAGTGCCAACAGTTAGAACAATTGCTCTAGCAAGAAATTTTAAACCTGTTTGGGTCACTACACCAGTAATATGATTATTTGCTATGATCAGATCATCAATAGATGCTTGAAAAATCATTAAATTAGGCTGATTTTCTAAAGCCACTCGTATAGCCTGACGGTACAACACACGATCAGCCTGTGCACGGGTGGCTCGTACAGCAGGGCCTTTACGAGCATTTAATATCCTAAACTGAATACCAGCATTATCGATGGCAGAAGCCATTAATCCACCAAGCGCATCAATTTCTTTTACTAAATGTCCTTTTCCAATACCTCCAATTGCAGGATTACAGGACATCTGCCCTAACGTATCGATATTGTGTGTTAATAACAATGTTTGACACCCCATACGTGATGCAGCCATAGCAGCTTCAGTTCCCGCGTGGCCACCACCGATAATAATCACATCAAATAGATCACGATAAAACATAGAGCTACACCTCTATAATATGGCAAAACCTTAATTTGCATTAAGAATATCGATTCTACTTAATTTTATAGCATTAACCAAGCAGTTAATGACTTAGTTCTTTAGGAACTGTATTTAAAAACTTTTTTGTTACTCGTTTAAGTTTACCATTATCTGTAGATCTATGTGTAATATTGATTTTTAGGCTAGATAAAGGAAAATAATGAGTCGCGTAAGATTTATGATATTGCAAATATACAATGTGATCGAAGATAGTATAAATAACACACATTCTAGTTATTATTGAAATATACCAGTCATGAAAAATAATCACGCATATCGAACTTGCATTTATTTGCATGATTTTGCGAATAATTTTGCATATAATACTTAAGACTTAGATATAGAGAGCGCTCATTTTATTAGCGATCATGGCTTGATAGCTTGATATATAAATTGTTTCTATAATACTTTATCAAAAATCATGCCTAGCATTTTGTGCATAGAGGTGTTGCAAACTGATAACAATCACTATAGTATTATCCTCTTACTTGACTTAATATTGCTGAAGAGATAAAAAATTTGGTTACATAACGTTACAATAATAAATTGACTTGTTCAGGAAATACTAGTAAAATAGCTAATTCTACAATAGAATATAATTCTAGTTCTTTAAAAATTTATCAGATAATCTGTGTGGGTGCCCCACGAGACAATGTCATATCCCTTTAGAGGGACTGTAATATCAAGTCTTGAAGATCAACTAGCTGAATACTATTCATACTGTAAATCTTTAAGCATTGCTTCATATTTTTGAAGCAGATCAAGCTTTAAATTTAAGAGTTTGATCATGGCTCAGATTGAACGCTAGCGGCAGGCCTAACACATGCAAGTCGAGCGGTAGCACAAGAGGGTTTTCTCTCTTGGTGACGAGCGGCGAACGGGTGAGTAATGTCTGGGAAACTACCTAATGGAGGGGGATAACTATTGGAAACGATAGCTAATACCGCATAATGGTCAAATCGCGTCTCATAAGGTCGTCTTCCAGTGTAATATCAGGTGCTGTTAAGCAAGTAAAACCGGTATAACCGTGACTAGATTTATATTCCGTACGTGCTAGCGCATATTCTTCAT
>FUHL01000003.1 GCA_900155695.1 Serratia symbiotica | reverse complement strand
ATCATTAATAATTGTTAGTTACTGCCGTATGATTTTTAAAGATTTATAGAAAAATTTTTGATATTTTTATCTTTAACGATATAGTCTGTGCTAGTAATAATGCAGGTGGATTTCAGGCACGGAAGATCCCATGTCAAATTAGCATATTGCAGGGATGGGCGGGGCAGAAATGTTTTGTGATTATATCCATTAGGCTGAAGTAGTATGGGTATGCTGATATATTCATTGTTTATACATATTTGATGATATATTCAATAAAGTATTATTATTTGCACTTAAAAAGAACAATGTAATAAGACACTTTTTTGTTTTATTTAGATTGTTTTTATCACATTCTAATGCTATGATTGCAAAATCTAGAATTAAATAAGATAAATTCCATCATTATGGCACTTTATGGCTATGCTCGTGTTTCAACGAATGATCAAGATTTTAACTTACAGACTAAAATTCTTCTTGCGGCAGGTTGTGAAATCATTCGTACCGAAAAAGCCAGTGGAAAAAGTCGAAAAGAAAGAAGTGAATTGAAGTTATTACTAGAATTTTTACGTCCTGGTGATACCCTAATAGTTACTCATATAGATCGATTGGCTAGAAGTATTAAAGATCTTCAAGATATAATATATAATTTAAATCAAAGGGATATTACACTTAAAGCAACAGAACAACCTATTGACACACAAACAGCATCAGGAAAAGCATTCCTCGGTATGCTAGGTGTTTTCGCTGAGTTTGAAACAAATCTTAGACGTGAGCGACAAATGGAAGGTATTGCTGCAGCAAAAGCTAAAGGTAAATATCGTGGAAGAAAACCATCAATAAATCCTATTGAAGTATATCGTTTATATACTACTGAAAAAATGGGGGCAACATCTATTGCTCGTCATCTCAAGATCGGTAGAGCATCAGTTTATCGAGTGCTAGAAAAGTATGAGAGATCCACGAAAAATAATTTAATGTAATATTTTTTATGAATAAGATGTATTGATTTGTACTCAAAGTATTTTAATGGATTTTGTAGCACCTTCTCTTCTATAACTTCTTTCTACATATAGAGGGATAAAAATAATAAGATAGAGGAAAAAATCATAAGAATTACATTAAATCTCAACTTCTATTAATTTTAATTTTAATTTTACAAAATGTGGTTAAGTGAGTAGAGCAATAAAATTGCATAACTACTTACAAATAAATCTTCGAATGATATGCCTGTATATGACACTCTAAAATAATAATTATAATAAATAGTAATTTATAAAAAGATTTCGATATACAAATAGTTAGTAAAGAATGATGTTTGTCGCTTAGTACATGGATATAACTTATCCATTGATAGAGACAATTTACCGTAAGTTATTCAGAGAAATATTAATATTAATTAGAATACGTTCCATGGTGATGCATAACTCTTTATGATAACTTAAAAGTTAGAATCAAGGTAAAACATCACATGTTTGATTTTTATTTTTATATCGCAGATATAATAAATAATGTTATTTATAAAAATAATTTATGTATACTTAAATAAATTTAAGAATCAAATATTTTCTTATATTTTAGAGAAATGTATGAAAGATTGTTTTATTAATTAGAAATAAAATACAAGTTAATTTAAACTGTTTAAAATATAAATTTATGAAATATAAATTATGCACAGAAAGTTAATATAAACATCTATAACTAAAATAACATATATTAAAATCAATAAAAATATTCTATTTCAAACAGATTAAATGTAAACTATGATATTATATTTATATTTAATCATTCACTGAAATATTTTTAAAAATAGAAAACAGGCATGGCTATGAATAAAAAATAGAACAACAATATATCCTTAAGGAAATTCTTGATTTAGCCATCTGCTTTAACAAAAAGTTAAAACGAAAAGATGCCTATCTTTATTGAAAAAACAGTATAGAAATTAATATTTTTCAAATAATAGGATCTAGTATCTTACTACAGGATTGTATTGATAATACAAGATAGCCATTATAATTGATTGAGAGAAATTTGATGTAGTAAGTACACGAAAGAATTATCTAAAAAATATAAAAATACATTTCTATTAATATTCCAAGTAAGCATGAAAAGCTCTATAAAATTATAATAGATAATATTTAAGTTAGTTATACTATTAAAAATAAACTGATCTTTATCCTGTAAATTAATAATTAATCTATTCATTTTTGAGAAAATTGAGTTACCTTCATATTTTTATAGTTAATGCTGTTTAATTTTTACTTCATAATTATAAGAGAATATTGTAAATGAATATTGTAAATAGATAACATTGAGCATTAAGATCAAAATTAAATTAATGTATTTTAAAGGTAAATGTATTAATAGAGCAAAAGAATATTAAAAAATAGAAAATAACAAATAGAATATCTCACGCCTATTTTTTATTATAGTTTTTAATTTATATGAAATTTTTAAAAGGGGTTCATTTTGTTTTTTTTATTAAAAAATAAAAAACTTTTTTTAGCCATTGGGCTATGCATAACATTTGGAATTTTTTCAGAAAGGACTCATGCCTTATCATGCAATAATCAAGGTCTACTTCGTCAGGATATTGTGTTAGATAAACAAATTATAGTTGATTCTAAAAACGCTAGGCCTGGTACACCGCTTTGGTGTTCACCTGAATACAATATAGAACTTACATGTAGGAATGATAGGCATTTATTTAACGTTTATAATGGATTGCCTGCTCATCTACACTGGAATCCGAATAAAAATATAAATAACATCCACCCATCAATTGAACTCAACGTAAAATATAAAGGTCTTAATATCAATCCTATAGGGGGATCAGACTACCTAAGTCAAGGTACTGCTTATTTAGATGAGCCAGCAAATGTAACATTAAACTATAGTGTTTGTATTAAAGCCACTGGTAGACTCCCACCAGAAGATGGGAAAATTCATGATCATAATACATATTCTATATTTCAGATTGATGATCAGTATCGCCCTATGACTAATAATGGCTTTAAAGCTTATATCTCTGGGCTTTCTAATATTTCTTTTGCCTGTGTACCAAAAATTACAGTAATAGGCAATAACAATTCTACGATCAATTTTGGTACTATTTCAAAACAAAAAGCAGAAGTTGGTTCAATTGCTAAACAGGTGCCATTCTCCATTATAGCTAACATGAGTGGCCAAGATTGTCATGGTAATATCTTAGAAGCTACATTTCAACCAATCTCTGAAGTTTTAAAAAATAATATAATTTTGCCTAATAAAGATAGTGGTATAGGTATATTTATCTCACATGACAAGACACCTAGTATACCAATTATGTTAAATAAGCCAGTAGATTTTGATCTGAGTAACACTTCTAGCGTTGAAAATAAATTTTTTGCTAATGTACAGTGGTTAAGTAAAGCAGCAAAAGCTGGATTATTTAGTTCCTCTGCAAATATTAATGTAACTATAAAGTAAGTCTTTTCATGATCAGAAAAACAAAAACATGAATACATATTAATGGCTATTTAAATATCTTGATTAAGAACACTACTATCTAGTTATGTCGTGAGACTGTGAGACTGAAAGATAAGATCTCCATTAAAATAAATAAAGATTGTTGTTTCAAGCAAGTAAAGACATGGTTTTTGATAAAAATTTTTCCGTATTGTAAGTAAAATAATTTGTATTTTAGCATGCTGGCCTAATCTAGGTATTAATAAATACTAGAGCATGTCAATAAAGGTAGAGTCAGACTACTTGCATATGGTTTAATTGGATAATTATTTATGATAAAAATATCTATCTCATATTTTTTTGTTGCAAATAATTATCAAATAAAGAATCAATTCTTTCATATTAACATATTACTTTAAAAGTAGCAGTTGCATCACAATATTTAACGCAAAAAATGATGCTTTAAAATTTATTTAAATTTTACTATCATCAACACTATCTTGACTTTATTTAAAACGATTAAATTATTTAGTATTTGCATAATCTGTACATAATATCTAGAATATTAAAAGATTTACAATACATATTAATGATCTATTTTTAAACGTTAAATAAAAATTTAAAAATTTTTAAAGTTATCCATGACTACAAAAATTTTTATTTAATTGTAATTAATGGATAAAAATTCTACTGTATTAAACTGCTTCCATATTTCTCTTAAAACACATATCTTTTTGTTAAGAATGATAAGTGAGCATATTAATATTTAGATCATTCATTGAAATTTTTGATTTATGCTAATATTAGATATTTTTAGGACGGCATTTTTAGATATGATTTTTATATTTTAGTATGTTAAAAATAAATAAAGTAAATATCTATATATGCTAAAGATGAGATCTTTAAAAAATACTAAATTACCTATTATGATATTTTAATTAGAAATTTTCAAAAATTTTCCTTGTAATATTTTCAAGGGGCAAGTAAGATCCAACTATGCATATATTGTGATAAATTTTTTGTATGATCAAACTATAGATTGATTCTTAATCAATTAAAGTGACTGATAAGCTAAATAATTTATTATTCAAGAGTTATGTTTGTATCTAATGTAT
>FUHL01000005.1 GCA_900155695.1 Serratia symbiotica | reverse complement strand
ATAGAAACTTTTAATAAACATGATAATCCTCTCTCCTAAAAGTGCAAAAATTTCACTTTAGCCAAAGATCCAATAAAAGTATAAGAAATTAAGTCTAGTATTCATTATTTGTTAGAATAGTACCTTTAACATACAACAGCAGTACCTTCACAAAAATGACGGTTATATTAATAACTTCTTTCTTAAGAAAAGATCCAGCTGCTGGATGACAATTAATTTATTTAATATCATGCGTATGATATTAACTTGATATAAAGAACGTTCATTGTTAACTGATTAACCGATATGCTTGGTAAAAGCAAGGGCGTAAATCTGTTAACGAGCATAGATCATTCAGTATTATATTCCCTATCTTATCTTTGCAGTCCTGTTTAACGAATTATTCCTGTATCCAAAAGCGTAAAAATCTGCCCTGACGTTAGGGGGGTTCTTTCTCTGCTTCAGTAGTGTTAATACTGTTAATGATCTTATCTTTATAAACATATTTTAAACGACGAATTAATTTCTTAAGCATTCCACTAATATTAAATTATTAGCTCTCTTTTCCTAAGCCCGATGAGATACCTTCAAGCCTGTTTTATTAGGCTAAGGTACTCGGATACTCTTTCTTTAGAAAGCATATTTTGTTCAGAATTAACGTTCGAAATTAATATAAAAAAGAAAATTTTTAAATATAATAATTCTCTTGCCCGGCACCGTTAAGTACACTTAAATAAATAACATAAAAAAATCCTTAAGTGAGTTAGGCCTGAAGTAAAAAAGTACTGCAGCCAAACAGGTAATGTCTTCTCGGCATTCAAGGTGTACATCCCCCCCCTCCTACACGCAAAGCGTCTAAGAAAATAAAGGAAGCAATGTTCAAATTGAGGTATGATTATGACAATGGAACCCCCGCACGTTCCAGCAGCAGACGGTAATATTGCTCTGCATCTGTGATTTGCAAGTCTGGAAATTCCGTTTTTAAAGAATTTTCCATTTTTAAACGCATCACTGGTGTACAGGCATTACTAGCTGTCCAGCGCCACCAAGCATGCTGATAACGGATATCATTTCTTTGACGGGATGAATTCCGATCCTTGTAACTAACAAGAGAAGCGTTAATATCTACGATGAGGCGCCTTTTTTCGTTACGCAGCTCTGGGCTAACTACCCATCGTTTTATTTTTTTAAGCCGATTTTTCATCGTATAGTGACGTTCAATATCAATACCTAAGCGTGCCATCTTCAGTTGATGGCGTTCATATTTCACTCGCAGAGATTCTGCAACACCGGTTGCTATTGCCCACTGACGGTATTTATGTAACCATTGACGTACATTATCGATCGTCATTCCACGTGAGGTAAAAAACAGTTCCGTCAAGAAAATGCGCATTGGCTTATTCTGGCCTGAATCACGATCGTGATCACGGTGAACTACTACGTAATCCAGTTGTTCGAGTACGCGTAATGCCTTAAGTAAAACGTCGTAGGCCTTTCGACCATTATCATATACATGCAGTACTCCCATGCGTCGCGCCATTTCTTCCACAGGAAGCATGATTTCAAACATATACTCACTTTCTGGGCTATAGTTACAGTTCGCTGCTAATACCAATGAAAGAGCGCTAAGGGCCTCACGACTCTCAGATCTGGCGGTAATACGCAGAGGTTTTGGCTGAAATAAATGGTCAAAAATACGCGAATAGGGGGTATAACCCTTTTGACGCAGCGCTATTAAGTCAGCATTTCTCCTCCAGTCGTGATGCCTGATACACGCGACAACTTTAGATGCCATACCGCGCGGAGTTTTACCGATGTAGGCGGGTTGATGGTTGCGGTGTTTTTTAGTCTGGCCTTTACGTTGACGGTTTGCTTCCCCACGCCGGGTCTTCCTATATACAAGTTGGTTTTGTACTTGAGGCACTACACTATTGTCATTCACCCATTTCCTAATCTTATTGGCGGACAGGGGTTGTTTTCTGATAAGAATGCGTTATAATATTTAACAGGCTAGAAGCCTGTTAATGACCCCTTGATCACTAAATCAGCCGCCAAGTTGAGTTCAGATAATCTAGGGGTCTTTGCATTCAGCGGGCAGTTAAATCGGCCTGCGTCTCCTAGACGTTTTAAGGATACGTCCTATCCATTCAGTCTGTTCTACTAGGAACACATCACTTTATTTCAGCAATGCTGAACAATTCTGGCTATTTGTTCGCAACATTATAGAGAACTCAAAAGCATATCTACTCAATCATTCCCAATTTAGTTCACACTCGTATTATGACAAAAATCTAGTACGTATAACGGGGTGAAGTAAAATTAATTGGCAATAATTAGTTAATTAATAGATATAGCAATATCCCTAAAAGGTAGAGTCCCATATATCACTCGCAGGCGGGCAAGTAACATATAGTATCAGTACAAGACTAGTAAGAAGAAATCCAGTTAACCCCCTCTTCCCAACGTGATTGCCAGTGTATTAGATAAATTTTGGCTAGTGCCGGGGCATCATGCACTATCAGAACATTCTCTGAATTAACTCGTGCACGTCGAGTAAAATTAAAGGATCCAACTTGCAAATGCTGTCCATCACTGATAATAACCTTATCATGCAGGATAGGATAACAATCATTTGTCCGCAGTGGAATCCCTGAATTAACAA